>RDXT01000138.1 GCA_004292985.1 Bacteroidota bacterium | reverse complement strand
TTCTACTTTCAGTTCTTTTTTCATTGCATCTGTTTTTTAGGGGACTCACGCAGCAGCAATCTATGCTTTTTCTCCTTTTCTGCCAAGGATTCCCTCCCCGGCCATGCTACTGCCTCAGCACAAAATGCTCCTTGGCCTGGGGCCGCCGGATACAGCAGACACCGATCTGATAAAGATCTATGCTCACGCTTACCTCCGGGTGTGCCGTGATTTCGAGCCAGGCCCGCTCCATTTCCGTCGACCAGTGGATGTCGTCGAAGATCAGGATGCTTTTGTCGGGCATGTGGGGCAGCAGCCGATGAAAATAGGCCAGGGTAGGGGCGTAGCGGTGGTTGCCGTCTATAAAGGCATAGTCTGGCCGGAGCGCTGCGAGGTCGAGCTGCTCCAGGCTGGTGCTGAATTCGCCGGTGATCACGCGGGCCTGCACCGAACAGCGGGCAAGGTGGGCGCGTGCCTTCTCTGCCAGGGCTGCACTGCCTTCCATGCTGAGAAAGGTGGCATTGGGCAGGGCCTTCGCCTGGTAAAGGGTCGAGATGCCGAGGTTACTTCCGAACTCGATGCAGGTCTGCGGTTGGTAGTGCGCGCAGATGCGGTAGAGCAAGGCGCCTGTGCGGGGCGTGCAGGCCGCCCGGCGAACCAGATGCGAAACCTTTACCTGCTTAAAACGAAGCTGCGATCCCCCTGCCCCAAAGTCCTCTATATCAAGTACTTCGGCGCTGTTTGCCAATTCCGACCGGAGCTGTTCGATTTCGCCGAAGGCCGCTTCCCGCCGTCGGGGAAGCACCTGCGTGCAGAAGTCATAGACAAAAGGTGAGTGTATCCACATCGGACCCGAAGCCCGGCGGAGATAGGCGCCATAACTCAGGCCCCGGTGAAACAGATCAGAGAGAGGCCCTTTGCTCAGGGAGTGGTGACTTTATAGTCAAATTTGAAATAGTCACGCACATTTACCCCGGCACCGTCGCTTTTCAGGAAGGTGATCTTCATCACAGCAAACTGCGGACGCGGCGAACGGATCAGGCGAACGATCACATAGTCGCCGACTTTCAGCACGGGTGTTCTGACAGCGGGTGAAGGATCGGAGTAGAAGGCCTGATAGATCGTTTCGTAGGTAGCGTCTTCGTAGTTGAAGCGGCTGGCATCGGTGATGACAAATACGGAGTCGAGGCCAAGCTGCTGGTTAGCAGGAGAGATCAGGAAAGGCACCCAGCTGCTGGCACCGCCCTGGCCCGAAAAGGAGTTTTCGGCGATGTCCATCTGCAGACGCAGGGTATCGAGGTTCTGCCCGGTAGTGGCAGGAATTCTGCGGCGGGAGTTGAAGTTGAATCCGTATTCTTTGTTGCTTCTTACGTTGAAGATACTGTCGTTGGTATAGCTAAGTACCTGATAGACAGGAGGATCTTCGGGATCGGGCAGCACGTTTACCCAGCAGTAGGTAGAAGCGCTGGCGCCTTTGCTGTCTATGACGTAGCAGGTGTAGCGGATTTTGTAGTAAGGATCGAGCGAAGGCACCGTTACGGTAAAGTCATAGGTGATATTTTCGCCGGAGATCTGAAAGTCAATGGGGAGGGCATCGCCGATGAGAGAGTCTTCGGCATTGTAGATGCGGGGTACCGCCCGGAAGAGCTTAAGCGCCTCATTGTCAGCCAGTCTGAAGGTAAACACTGCCTGCTCGCCACTGCGCTTCAGCAACTGGCTGTTGGAAGGGGTGAGGAGGGTGATGGCAGGGTCTTCGTCGGCGGGGAGCACTTCGTCAGGGACTTCTGCATCAGGTTTGCAGGCACTGAAGAAACTCGCGAGGAGGAGGGCTACTATGGCCGTATGCCTTACCATAAGGCTTGAAAAAAAGGTTGATCCTTTCATTTTGTCCGTTGCGTTTGGAACAGAAGCTGGGAGGGTGCCCATCAATAATTGTCCCAATATACGGGAATGCTACGAAAGTACGATGCATCACGGAAAAATAATTCTTTGGGGCACTGCTTTGCGTGGTCTGCCCAAAAGCGCTTACCTTTGCACGAATGAAAAAGGCTTTCTGCGCAATATGCTTTTTGCTGTCACTCAGCGTATTCTCCTGCTTCCGGCAAAATGAAAGCAGGATCCGTATGTACCAGCTTCTGGATTCGATCCGCGTCACAGATTCGCTCGAAGCGCTGCAGATCTATGAGTCACTGCATCCGGTACAAAAAGACACAGCCCGCAGCGCTGCGGTTTCCGACAGCCTGCGTCCGGACACACTGCGTCCTGTGAAAAAGCCTGTGCGCCGGGTAGTCCGCGATTCTGCCGCAAAAGCGCCGCTGCCTGCTGCCCCGGAAAGTCCGAAGGATACGAATCCCTGAAACAGAAAAAAGCCCGCCAGGCAAACCTGAACGGGCTATATCGGTGAAACGCAGGTGCGCTTACTTCAGGGCATGTACCACAGCTGCAAAAGCCTCCGGATTGTTCATGGCGAGGTCGGCCAGAACTTTGCGGTTAAGCTCGATGCCTGATTTATGGAGTTTATCCATGAATACAGAGTAGCTGAGGCCGTAGTTGCGAACACCCGCGTTGATACGGGTAATCCAAAGGCGGCGGAAGGAGCGTTTACGTGCGCGGCGGTCGCGGTAGGCATATACCCAGCTCTTTTCGATCTGGTTTTTAGCTACCGTCCACACGTTTTTCTTACGGCCCCAATAGCCCTTGGCATATTTGAGCATACTCTTGCGACGTGCGCGCGATGCGACGTGATTTACGGAACGAGGCATGACAATTTCTTCTGTTAAAGGGTGTAAGGTTCAGAAAAACGGGTGGTTATGGAAGAATCAAACGTTCTACGCGGTACATGTCCGACGCATTAACTACCACCTTTTTGGTCAGCCTCAACTTCCGTTTTTTCGACTTTTTAGTCAGGATGTGGTTCTTGAAGGCTTGCTTGCGCTTGACCTTTCCCGAGGCGGTTACTTTAAAACGCTTAGAAGCCCCGGAATTTCGCTTCATTTTGGGCATAGCAAACAATTAAAATTAGGGTTGCAAATTAAAGGAATGTAGTCTGGATTTGCAAAGTGACGGCAAGAAATTTATCAAATTATTCATAAACTTTGTCTCCCTGCTCTACCCATACCCCCCAGGAAGGGCTGTAGGCATGCAGCTTTACCGTTGGCGCACCCTGCATATCCACTACGGGCCGCTGCTGGTTTACCCATTCAAAGATACCTCCATAGAGGTTACTGACCCGCGTAAATCCGGCCTGGAGCAGCTTTTCGCTCACTTTTTCGCTCCGGTAGCCCACCGAACAATAGACCACCAGCTGCGTATCGCGGGGGAGATCAGACACACTTTTCAGATCGAAGGCATCGTAGCCCACCCAACGCGCACCTGCCAGATGGCTCACCTGATATTCAGGCAGTTCCCGGGCGTCGAGATACAGCACGGCGGTCATGGCTGCGGCCTGCGACACGCTCACTTCCTGCACCGTATGGCCGAGCAGTGTCTTGAGCATGAGGTTGTACCTGCTGTTTTGCACCATTTGTCCGCTGCTGCTGCCACAGGCGAGGATCAGTCCTGTCAGCAGCCCGCAGGCGCCGGAGAGGAATCGGGGGAAGTGTGGCATCGTTGGGGAAAATCAGGGTTTTTCGACCGGAAGACCTTCCTGCTGCCAGCGGGTGATCCCTCCTTCGAGGTCATATACCTGCGTAAAGCCCAGTTGCTGAAGGGTTTGTGCACTTCTGCCGCTGCGTCCGCCTACGGCGCAATAGACAAACACCGGCTGGCTTTTGTCGAGCTTCT
>RDXT01000137.1 GCA_004292985.1 Bacteroidota bacterium | reverse complement strand
GCAGTTTATCTATATCGAGGCTACCATCAGGATTGAGATACCAGGCCGTTTGTACCGTATCCTGGTCAAAGCCATCGTGCAGGCTGTGGTTGATGATGCGGGTGATAATCTCGCGGTAAATGGGGTTAGCAAACTGAACCGGACTTTTCTGTGTTACAATTCCCAGATCGCGGCAGTAGCGAATGGCATCATTGTAATCATCAAAAATCGGGCTTTCACCATTGATGATGCTAAGTACAATCTGCCGTACACGCGGTTCCTTGAGTTTGTCAACAAGGCTATCGAGGTGCGTCTGCCGCTGGGCAATAAGGGCCTCCTTGGCTTTTTCCACCATGTCGGGCGTGATCGGCTGGCTGTAATCGTTTTTAAGGCGCTCTGCCACAATCTCATTGGCGATTGCATTAGTGAGCCAGGGCTGACCGGAAGTGTAGACGTAAAGGCGCTCAAATACTTCTTCGGAAAATACCTGTCCGGTATCATGGGTATGCTGATCCAGTAAGCCCCGCACTTCCTCACGTGAAAAAACGGGCAGAAAGAAGGATTTAGCCTTGATATTAAAAGGCGAACCGCTGCCCAGCGAGGGATTATCAGAGCGGGCCTTGGTTTTGTATTCGCGGATGTCGCGCAGACCCACCAGCGCTATCGAAGAAGGAAAACTCTCCGGCCTGATCTGAAAGCCATCCCGCATTTGCCGCAGAAAAGACACCAGCACATCGTCCCAGAGCGAATCTACTTCATCTATCAGCAACACAATGGGCCGGGTCTGTGATTCTGACCATTGCTGGACGTAATCCTTCAGGCTAATGGGATGTTCGGGCTGGGGCGGATAGACTTCCGGCTGCAAAAAACGCTTCCTCATGCTGTAAAGAGCATCCACCATGCGCTCGCTGGCCATTTCTTCGGTGAAACTACGCACCCCTGCCGACTCAACTGAAAAAACAAGGCAGATATACTTTCCTTCGCCGTTGATGCGGTGGGCGAGCTGGTGCAGAAAGGTCGTTTTCCCGGTCTGGCGTGGGGCATGGATCAAGAAATACTGCTTCGCTTCGATCAGGCGATAGATATCCTCCTTCAGACCCCGGAAAGGGTCCACCATGTAGTGATCCTGGGGGTTGCAAAGCCCGGTGGTATTGAAGTAGCGATTCATAGACAATAATTATGTCAAAGATATGTATTTTTACCCGGATTTATCCATTTAAGCCCCTATCTGTATGCCTCCTGCCCTACCCTCTTATGTGCAACCCTTGTTTGTCGGCACGGCCATGCTGTTTATGGGCAGCCTGTACTATGCGCTTTCGCTTGTGCAGCGTCCCTCTGCGAAGCGGGTGGCGATTGTTGCGCTGCTGGCCCTTACTGCCTGGTCTGTGCTACAGTTGCTTCTGAGTTCTGCCGGGTTTTATTCCGGCATTTCGGAGCATCCGGAGCGCCTGCCGCTGATGGTGGCACCAATGATAGTGACCATTGTGCTGTTATTCAGCCTACCCAAAAGCCGCGCATTTATCCGGGAAATACCGCTGTTCGAAAGTACACTGCCACATATCCTGCGGGTTCCGGTCGAAATCGCCATTCATGGATTTTACCTCGGAGGTATCGCGCCAGAAATCATGACATACAACGGGCAAAACTTTGATATTGTCTCCGGAATTACAGCCCCTATTGTTGCCTGGTGGGGGGTAAAAATGGGGAACATGGACCGTATCTATCTGATTATCTGGCACTTCCTCTGCCTGGCCCTGCTGGGAAATATTGTGGTAACGGCCATTT
The DNA here is from genome assembly GCA_004292985.1 of Bacteroidota bacterium. Classification (GTDB taxonomy): domain Bacteria; phylum Bacteroidota; class Bacteroidia; order J057; family J057; genus RDXT01. The sequence goes on along the minus strand of RDXT01000137.1, from coordinate 2,001 downwards.
TATCCACTCCGACTCCCTTTCAGCAATTCGGGCTGGAGCAACCCAATGTTGCCATATTTATGTCGCCTTTCGTGCTGCTTCCCTCCCTGATTGTACCCATTGTGCTGTTTCTCCACCTGGCAGCCCTGCTTCGTTTGTTTAGCGAAAAGGGTGCATAATTGGGGAAAATGAATATATTGGGCATAACATTGCCTGCGTATGAACCTCAGTTACTGGGAACATGACATTTATTTCCGCAACCTGGATGTGGTTGTGGTGGGAAGCGGAATTGTGGGCCTCCATGCGGCGATCCGCCTAAAAGAGCTTGACCCCGCATTGCGGGTGCTGGTGGTAGAGGCGGGAATTCTGCCCAGCGGCGCCAGTACGAAAAATGCGGGATTTGCCTGCTTCGGCTCCATGACAGAGCTGATGGCCGACATCCGCAGCCAGGGTGAGGAGTCCGTGTTCGACCTCGTGGAACTTCGCTGGAAAGGCCTTGCGCGGCTCCGGCGGCGGCTGGGCGACAAAAATATCGGCTTTCAGCAGTCGGGGGGCTTCGAGGTGTTTCTCAGCGACGACGAGCATATCTGGAAGGCCTGCCAGGACCAGATGAAGTACATGAACCAGGAACTGGGCGGGATCGTGGGCCGCAAAACGGTGTTCCGCCGGGCCGACAAACGCAGCTACGGCTTCGGACTGGAAGGGGTCTCGCACCTGATCGAAAATACGGCTGAGGGCCAGATTCATACAGGAAAAATGATGCAGAGCCTGCTTTCCTATGCCCGGAAACTGGGGGTAGAAATTCTCAATGGGCTTACTGTCAGTGCATTAGAGAGCGAAGCGGGGGGCATCGAAGTACAATTTACCAATGGATGGCGGATCCAGGTAGCCAAAGTGATCGTAGCGGTAAATGGCTTTGCGAACCGCCTCCTGCCCCAGCTGCATGTGCGTCCGGCGCGTAACCAGGTGCTGGTCACCTCGCCCATTCCCGGCCTCACGCTCAAAGGTACCTTTCACTACAACGAAGGCTATGTCTATTTCCGCAACACCGACGATGGTCGTGTGCTGCTCGGCGGCGGACGCAACCTCGACACAGAGGGCGAAACAACCGACCAGTTTGGCCTCACGGACCAGATTCAGCAGTACCTCGAAGGCTTCCTGCAGGAGGTTATTCTGCCTGGAAAAACCTATGCAATCGAACAGCGCTGGAGCGGCATCCTGGGACTTGGCAGCGAGAAAAAGCCTATTATTCAGGCACTTACGCCCCACCTGATTGTAGCAGTGCGGCTGGGTGGCATGGGCGTGGCCATCGGCTCACTGACGGGCGAAAGAGCCGCCGAGTTGTTTTTTGAGACCTGATGCGTATATTGCATTTCCATTAACCTACTCATCCGATGGACATACTTAGTTTTCTGCGCGAACCCTGGCCCTGGTATGTGGCCGGGCCGCTGATCGGGCTGTTTGTACCGGCGCTGCTGATTGCCGGCAACAAGACGCTGGGCATCTCTTCGACCTTCCGCGACATCTGCGCGGCGGTACTTCCGGCCAATATCGAGTTTCTGAAGTATGACTGGCGGGCCGAGCGCTGGAATCTGACTTTTGTGCTGGGCATATTTCTGGGCGGGTTTCTGACAGCTCTGCTGCTGAGCGAACCCGGTTATACGGTCGGTATTTCGGAGAAAACCCAGACGGTGCTGGCCTCGCAGGGAGTTGCACTTCAGGGCGGACTTGCGCCAAAACTCCTTTCCTGGGAGGGATTGTTTACGCTCCGGGGCTTTATTCTGATCATTGTCGGAGGCTTTCTGGTGGGTTTTGGCACACGCTACGCTGGCGGCTGCACCTCCGGCCACGCGATCATGGGCATTTCGGCCCTGCAATGGACCTCACTCGTGGCCACCTGCTGCTTTTTTGCCGGCGGCCTGCTGATGACCCATTTTCTGTTACCTTTCCTCCTGGCCCTCTGACCCGCACAGATATGCAAAATACACTTAATCAACCCATTACATCCGCTGCAAAGAAGGA
>RDXT01000136.1 GCA_004292985.1 Bacteroidota bacterium | reverse complement strand
ACACAGGATAGATCAGGCCGGAGCCGAACTTCCTAAAGTGACTTAAAGATAGGAAAAAAATCAAATTTTCCTTGCTTCGGAACACAGTACCTCTGCGTGGAATATATGAGTGTTTCGGGTCGGAGACCACTCATAAGCGTAGTACGGAGCGCTTCGCGCAAGGATCGCCGCCATAGATCGCTCTGCATCTCAGCGAACTCTGTGCAGTCTCTGTATCTCTGTGTTAAAAAAAGCTTGCCCAGGTCGGAGACCACTCACAAGCAGACACTTGCGGATAGAATCCCCTTTATTCTGCAACATATTTCTCCCGGAGCAGTTAGCAAACCAGACAATCCTTATGATTACCCAGGCAGAAGAACAGCTTCAGGAAGAATTTGACCGCTTTATCGAATTTGGCAGCCTGCTCGACAAACGGAGCAGAAGGTACATTGTGCACTACCTCCAGGTAAAACTCTCCCTGCGCGACACCCTCCCCACCAGCCTCGACGACAGCTACGACCGCTATTTCAGCCGGGCGCTGGACCGCTTTTTTGAAGGAGGGCTCTTGTCAGAGCTTTGCCGGGACCATATCCGCCTTTCTGCACAGGTGGCGATGGACATCCTTCACTGGCTGCGCCGGGCCTACAACAAAATCCGGGAGAAAAATCCCTTCGAAGACGAAGCCCAGCGCCTGCGGGTAGCTACCGTGATGCCCCTGCGCGACTTTGTGCAGCGCAATTATATCCTGACCACCTACCTGGGCCATCAGTATGAGCGGGAGGTACTCGACAGCGAATTTTACGCCTATAAATTTGAGCAAATCCTCCAGAAACGAAGCTACGAGGCCCTCGACGCACCCGCGCGCGAAGAGATGGAGCGTGTGCTGCACGACCTGCTCGCCCAGTGGGATGCGCTCCTGAGTGCCAAGCTGCTGAAACACCAGTTAGAGGTGCTGGAAGAAGAGCAGGAGTCCTTCAGCGATTTGCTGGAGTCCAAGGCGCAGGAGTTTCATAAGCTGCAAAGCCTGCTTTCGCCCTTTGCCGACTATGCCGGGCGCTTCTGGGACCTCTCCCGTGAACTGTGGCAGGAAGCAGATTTCGATTTGCTGGCCCGCTACCAGGACCTGCTCGAAAAAGAAGACGCTGTGCGCCAGCTCGTGGATATGCTGGGCCGGATGCGCGAAGCCGAGGTCGTAACCGAAGAAGAGACCTACGAAAAAACCATTGTGCGGAAACAGTGGATCGAGGATGTGCAGTCCCGCGCCGAGCTGACCGGCATCCACGAAAGCAATGACCTGAGCAGTCTGCTGAGTTCGGAAGTGAGTCTGCTGAGTCATCCGGATACGGAAACCGCCTTTCTGAAAAAATATGCCGAAGGGGCTTTGCTGACCTTCCGCTACGAAGACCGCCAGCTTGTTACCAGCGAGCACCATTTTACGGAGGTCAGCCAGCGGGTAAAATTAAAGGAAAAAGGGCCTTTTATTGTCTGTGTGGATACCAGCGACTCGATGCGCGGCGATGCGGAGCAGGTGGCCAAAGTAATCTGTTTTGCGATCATGAAAATGGCCGCCAGCGAAAACCGACGGGCCTATCTGATCAATTTTTCGGTAGGAATCCGCACCATTGACCTGCACGATGTAGCTTCTTCGCTCGATGCCATCGCCGATTTCCTGCGGATGTCCTTCCGGGGAGGCACTGACATTACCCTGGCCCTGCATGAAGTAATCCGCCAGCTCCAGGGCAGCACCTACCGCGATGCAGATGTGCTGGTGATTTCCGACTTTATCATGTACCGCATCGAAGAAGATATTCTGAGCCGGGTGCGGCATTATCAGCAAAATCAGGGCGTGAAATTTCACAGCCTTACCCTCTGCGACGACCCCAATGCCGAGGTGATCGAGCAGTTTGATACCCATTGGGTGTATGACCCCGCCCGCAGAGAGATCGTGCAGGAACTGGCAGGAAAACTTCGGGGAATTGTAAAGCGGTGACAGGGTTCAGGGAACAGGGTTCACGTAGCCGCTTATCACATAAGCCGCATAGCCTACCGCGGAGCGCACATCAGCAAAATATCCTCTTGCACAAAGCGCCTGCCTCAGCGGGAAATGGTTTTTGAAGGGGCGGCGCAATTAAGCCCTCACTTCCCCGCCACAAAACGCAGTACCGCCTCCACATACGCCTCCGCTACCACCTCTATCCGCGCGGGGGCGGCCATTCCTGCCACCGTCATTTCCTGCCGGTTGAGCGCCAGTGACTCTGCCCGGTGATCCTGGCAAAGGCTCTCCCCATAACACAAAGGCCCTGCCACCAGTCGGTTGAGGCTCAGGTTGCGGGCATAGACCCCCGGCGTACCTGCATAGAGGCAGCTTTGAGAGAGATAGGGCAGGTTATTTGGCTCTGAAACCACCGGAACGCCCGTTTTTTCGACAGAAGCCGAGATAAATGCTTCTGAAAGGGCCAGCGACTGCGGAACATCTTCGCTCAGCAGCATCCGGAGGAGGGTAACACGTGCCTCAGGCTCTATTAACTCGCCTTTCGTGAGGCTTCCGGGAACAAATGCCATGCAATAATTGCTTTCCGAAGGGCTCATGATGCCATTTACTGCCTTCCGCCAGTTAGGTTCATCCACGTTGTAATGAATAATCAGCGTAAGGTCGGGCTGAAAGGCATTGATCAGGTTGGCTCTGGCCCGCAGGTCGCGGGGGTTGTAGAGGCGGGCATAATAGATTTTATCCGCTTCCGGGTGTGTGCTCCAGCTTCTGATTTGTGCCTCAGTGATCTTTTTCAGACGAAGGTCTTCGCGGAGGGCCGAGTCGAGGAGGGTCTTTTTCCACTCGGCATAGCTGAGGCCCAGCGCACCGATGCCCGGCTGCGTGCGGGTCATATACACCGTAGCGCCCAGCGCTTCGAGCCGCTCCCGGATCAGAAAGGCCGTTGCCAGGGTCAGATTTGCCTCCCAGAACTGGATCGGCTGGTTCCCGCTGCGGGCTGAGGCTTTCATTTCGACATACTTGCCTTCGGTTTTGGCTCCTTCAAAATCGCCTGCCACATGGCCGGGGTCCAGCGCGATCCGAAGCCCGGCAAGGGGTCTGAGGCTGTCCGGCAGGGCTTTGGGAGGTGCAGCCGGAATCAGGAATGTATCTGAGGGCCAGCGCTTTACCCCTTTGGCTTGGTAAATTTTCACCACACTGTCCAGCGGCAGGCGGCGAAACAGGGCCGCAAAACGCTCTGCCTCGTCGGCATAAATCGCTGCTTCGGGCCTGCCCTGCGATTTGGCGACCGAGTCGGCATAGAGATACACCGCTTCGGGAGCGATGTGGTAGTATTTCCGCACAGAGGCATCTTTGACCAGCAGGTGGTCTGAGGGGAGCGTATCAAAGCGGGCCGGAGGCTGTGCGCAGGCAGTATTCAGGCAGAGCAGCAGAGCCAGGGCAGGAAAAAAGCGCATAGCGTAGCGTTTGAGTATGCAGAGATACGGAAAGATAGGCAACATCTGCCGCGACATCTTCTTTAGGTAAATTCGGCTATTAAGAACAACCAGATGAAGATCCCATTAATAAATTTCAATCAAATCGGTTTGCGGGTCTGAATACAAGCTGGAAATAAGGTCAGCAGCTGCCAGTAGCTTCTCAGCTATCTGCGGGGTAGGTAAATTGCCTGTTCTGAGCCACACGATTTTGGGTGGAGCGCCTTTTACACTTAAAAAATCAGAGAAATCCTCATCAAAGGTTACAATGATGAGATTGTGCGCTGCGGCATAGTTCCAGATGTCACTATCTTTTGCTGGCGTTGG
>RDXT01000135.1 GCA_004292985.1 Bacteroidota bacterium | reverse complement strand
CCGCTCTACCTTATGCCCCAGCAGGTCCCTGGCATAGAGACGATACACATATACACCCTCGGGTGCGGGACGGCCATCGGGACCGGTGCCATTCCATATAAAATCGGGGCTGTCAGAGCGGAACATCTCCTGCCCGTAGCGGTTGTAGATACCGAAACTCATCTGCTGGATCAGGCGGGCCACCACAAAAAAGCGATCGTTAAACCCATCTCCGTTGGGGGTAAAGGCGCTGGGCACATGCACCACCACCACATTTTTCACCTCCACATCGCGGTTGATTTCATACTGGCAGCCGTAGATGTCCCAGACCCGCAGGCGCACATCGTAGAGGCCCGGATAGGCAAACTGGTGTGCGGGCGCGTCGCTGTTGTCGGTCGTGCCGTCGCTGAAGTTCCATTCGTAGCGGTCGCCCAGGATATTGCCTGCCAGAGAAAAATTGACAATCGGAGAAGGAAATTCAGCGACTGAATCCTGCGCCACGATGTTACCCATACCAATATAATGATGCTGCATCACCACAGGGGCCCGCTCGCTCCAGCAACCCTGCTGCGAAAGCACCTGCGTGTAAAAGGTATCGAAGAAAATCACCGGAGGCGTGTAATGCACGGATGCCTTCAGAAAAGCCGCCGTATCCGTAAGTCCTCTGTACCAATAGGTTATGCCGCCTTCTTCGGGGATCGCCTGCAAAAAAGCCGGTTTCCCAAAACACACCGGATCGTCGTTCACCTCGGGTGCGCGGGGGCGGTAGATCTGCTGCGGCAGGGTCAGGCTGTCGCGGCAGCCTTTGTCGGAGATGGTAGTCAGGGTTACATAAAAAATCCCGGCGGTGTCATAGACATGCGTAGGCGCTGCCACAGCTCCGGTTTGGCTGCTGTCGCCCCAGCTCCAGTACCAGTCTGCGATATAATCGGCGGCAATATCGCTGCGGATCGTGCTCTGGTTCAGCAGGTTAACGGTATCCTGATAGCAGACATTGTCTTCAGGCAGAAAGCGGGACTCCGGTGCCGGATACACCGTAATCTGTTTCAGTAAGGTGTCGGGGCAGTTGAGGGTATTGTTGGCGGTGAGGATGATATACTGGAGTCCGGCACTTGTAAAGACATGCGAAGGCTCCGGCTCACTCGTAATACGTCCCCCTGAAAAGCGCCAGCTATACTCCATAATATCCGAACCACCGCGCGCGAGGCTGAGGTTGCGGATATTCAGGCTATCATTCTGACATACAGGCAGATCAAACTCAAAATCGGCCAGGGGCGCAGGCAGCACCGTCACATCGAGGGTCGCTGTATCGCGGCAGCCATTGTTGTCAATGATGCCGAGGGTAACGGTATGAATGCCGAAATCCTGATAGGAATAGATCGGATTGGAAAGGCTGGATCCGGAGCCATCGCCAAAGTCCCAGGAAAATCCGCTGATGAGCGAAGGGCCGGAGTAGGCGAAGCCAAACACATTACTCTCCTGACACTGAGGGAATTGCGCGTTGATTCCTGCCACAGGTGGCTGGGGGATATTGACCTGCTGCGAAGTAAAGGGCGCAGGATTGCCGCAGTAATCGGTGATGATGCCCGTCAGGGAGAGGGTATAAAGGCCCGGCTGGGTAAGTTCGGGGGTAACGATCAGATCAAAGGTGCTTTCGAAAATACCGCCTGCATCGCAGTTCTGGCTGCTGAGGTTCTGCACGGTATAAGTACCGCCGGGACCCGTAAGCACAAAGTCAGTGCTGTCCACCGAGCTGCAGAGTACATTTTCGGTAAAGCGGACCTGCACACCGCCGCAGATGCTTTTGACCGTGCGGATGCCGGGAGGAATACCGTCGTAGAGGGTGGCCGAGGAGGCAGAGAGATCGAGGAGATAGCCTGCGCTGGAGCCGGTGAAATTGCTCACATTCAGCACAAAGGTCTCACCTGCATTAACCGGGAGGCAGGATTCATTCTGAATAGGGCACTCCGAGGCATTGTTGGCACCTGTGCGGCCTGCACAGCCGGAGTTAAAGGTCCAGTTGCAGCGCACTTCCAGGGCCGGATTGTTGGGAATATCGGCGCAGCTGGCGTTGGTGAGGTCATACAGCGCCCAGTCATAGTCGTCGAGGCTGTCCACAGGGTTAATGGTAAAGCAAAGCAGGCCGGAAGTCTGTACCGTAAAGGTGTACCAGACGCTGTTGCGCTCGCCGATGAGCATGCAGGAGTTGGCCCCTTCGATTTCGTAAGGATCATCACCTGCACCTACATAGGAATTGGCCTGAAAATACGTATTCTGACAGATCGGAATCGCCCCAAAACAGTCCTGCTCCGGCTGGTTGGGAGGAAGCTGCGCGAACAGCCTTTGACTATCCGCGAAAAAGACCATCAGCAGACACGATACAGCAAATAATCGTTTCATAAATTTTCCCTTGCAGTATAACCCCGGTACAGGCAAAGTTAGTACATGGATGCCTGTTTTTTCTTCCGCTAAATTGAGCTTTTCAAACGGGCCGATGCCTCTCAATTTTTAAAAAATATTACATGGTTAAATCTGAAAAAGCATTGAAAACAGGAGTTGGTGCAGCCGTTTTTCGACATTTTTCCTTTTTTTATTACACGCTCAGAATAAAGTGCCTATTGATTCCTCCTGCCTTTACGCTATTTTTACCTTCGACAACGGTGAAATAAGGCCGGATTATCCGGATATTTACCGTTAAATTTACCAGTAGGTTCAGGTGTTGCGAAAGCTTTGCGGAGACGGGTTGTGAAAATTGGCAAGAGGGAAAATCTTACCCGTTTAGCAGCAAAAAATACGCAATATCTGAGGGGGAAAATCTAAAAAGCTATGGCATCCTTATCACCAAAAACGGGTACATTAGGCAGAAGACTGGCCGCTCACCTGCTGCGTCGGGCGACCTTTGGCGCGACCCGGCAGGAAATAGACCTCTTTGCCGGCAAAACCGCTGACGAAGCGGTGGACCTGCTGCTGAACTTTCCGCCGCCGCCGGACCATCCCAAAGACCCCCAGACAGATCTTACCTGGGTAGTCAACGGACGCAACTCCCTCAACTCGTCCAACAACGAGCTGAAGCTGATCGTTAACTCCTGGTGGCTGCACCAGTTTATCTCTCCGGCAGCACCGCTTTCGGCAGCGCATAAAATCGTGTTTTTCCTGCATACGAGCTTCGTTACCAGCCTCGAAGTCATTGACTGGAGCGAAAATCACTACTATACCCTGCGCCTGCTCATGCGCTACGCCCAGGGCAGCTACAAAGAACTCGCCAAAAAGATATGCCTCGACAATGGCATGAACGACTACCTCGACATCGGCGACAGCGATAAGGACGACCCCAATGAAAACTTCGTACGGGAGTTTCTGGAGCTGTTTACCATCGGCAAAGGCCCCGGCGCAGGTCCGGGAGACTATACGACCTTCACCGAGCAGGACGTAACCGAGGGCGCAAGGCTGATGACGGGCTTTGTGCGCAACGACGACTGGGCCGATCCCCTGGGCTGGGATCCCGACACGGGCCTGCCCCGCGCAACGCCCAATATTTCCCGCCACGATACCACCAGCAAGCAGTTTTCAGCGCGCTTCAACAACCAGATCATCAATGGCAGCATCACCGCGCCGGGCATGATCCAGGAAGTGTCGAATTTTGTGGAGATGATTTTTGCGCAGGATGCCACCGCCGAATACATTATCCGCCGCCTCTACCGCTTTTTTGTGAGCTATCATGTGACGGCAGAGATAGAGACCGACATTATCCAGCCGCTGGCACAGTCCTTTAAAAACAATAATTTTGTACTGGCCGA
>RDXT01000134.1 GCA_004292985.1 Bacteroidota bacterium | reverse complement strand
CTCGCGCAGTGGTCGCTGCACCGTACCTCCCTGAAAGGCACGGTGCAGCGACCACTGCGCGAGGGAAATATTGAGTCCTGAGACAGGAACTGCCTGGCTATGAGCGGGTTCGCTTTTGGGCTGGCAGCAGGTGAGGGCCAGGGCCAGGAGGAGGAGAGAGGGGAGAAGGGGTTTCATAGAGGGAATCGGGGAATATGGGCGATATGGGTAATAGGGGAAATAGAGGGCTAAGATAGCAGAAATGGGATACATTAATACACCTCTGCGATCTGCCCTGCCAGATATGTCTTTGCGGGTGCGGCTACTTCTGCCAGTGTTTCCCAGCGGCCTTCGATGCCGATCATGCGGCGGTAGCGGATCTGGCGCAGGGCGCGGAGGTAGGGGCGGAAATCAGTTCCTTCAACTCCGGGGGCTGTGCGGTTTTCCTTTTCGGCGATTTCGACGTGGTAGAGATACTTTTGGGTTTGCAGGAGAATTTCGGGGCCTTCGCTGTCTTTGAGCATGTGGTAAATATCGGCATTGAGGCGCAGGTGGGGGTGATTGACCCGGCGCACGATGTCGAGGGCCTCAGCGACGGAGGTGATAAAGTTGCACTCGCTGGTATTGAGGTTTTCGAGGACAACAGTGAGATCGTGTTTCTGCGCGAGGTCAGCGATTTTACTGGCGATGGTAGTAAATTGATTAACAGCCGTTTGTCGCTCAAATCCATCGGGAAGCCTGCGCGATCCGCCGCTGCCCCAGACAATCAGGCGGGCATCGGTTTGCGCGACGCGAGCCATCAGGGCATCGGCGTAGGCCAGTACTGCGGTCTCGTCCACCTGGGGACCTACGACCTTGAGGTCGCCGGGCAGGAAGAGGTTAAAGGCATAGACGGGTGTCCGGAGGGCGGCGAGCAGAACAAGATTCTGCTGAAACTGCGCATCGCTCACTTCGCGGGGAGAGAGCCATTTTCCGGCGCTGAGGGTGATGCCGCTGTAGCCCGCAACCGTAACGAGGCTGTCGTTTTCGGGCCCGGTGGCTATGCCGATAGAAGGGGTACGCTGCGCCAGGGCAGGCAGGGCGAAGCTGAGCAGCAGGAGAAGGGTAGTGGCTTTCATCTGACAAGGATTCTCCCCAACATACGCATATTTTAGCTGTGAGTGAAAAGATCACCCTGCCCAATGATCTTTGGTCATGGTTGCGGGGCAGGAGCCGGGCTACCTTGCCTCCGGAAGTGATACATGAAATATGCTCAAAGACCTGTTTTTGCCGGTAGCTTCTCCTACGGTTACCCAGTCTCTGGTGGTTATTTTGTCGGCTATCGGCATCGGTGTGCTGGCGGGCCGCCTGCAGTTCCGGAAAGTATCTCTCGGTGTCTCGGCAGTTATGTTTACCGGACTGCTGATGGGCCACTACGGGTACCGGATACAGGCGGATATTCTGGGGTTTATCCGGGATCTGGGACTGATTTTGTTTGTGTACGGGATTGGCATTCAGGTTGGACCCTCGTTTTTTTCCTCTTTCCGGCGCGACGGGCTGCGCTTTAACCTGCTGGCGGTCGCTACGGTGCTGCTGGGGGCAGGCCTTACCTGGCTGATCATGGTCCTGACCGGGACCAGCCTCGAACATGCCGTAGGCATCATGTCGGGTGCCGTAACCAATACCCCCGGGCTGGGCGCTGCCAAATCCACGCTGCAGGAACTTCAGCATACGTTTCCGGCGCGGGTGTTCAGCGATCCTACGGTGGCCTACGCGATTACCTATCCTCTGGGTGTATTGGGCATCATCGGGGCGGTGATTCTGTCCCGGATGCTCCTGCGCATAGATCTGTCGGCAGAAACTGCCGCCTATGAGCAGACCAAAAAAAGCCTCGAAGAGGCCCTTGTCCGCAAAAAATGCCGCGTACACAACCCCGAGGTTATTGGGCAGACCATCCACCGCTTTCTCAAAACGCAGCAACTCAGCGACGTGATCATCTCCCGGCTCAAACATGCGGGTTCTACCCATGTGGTGCCGCCTACGCTCGACATGGCTTTTCAGGACCGGGATGTGATGGTAGTGGTCGGCAAGCCCCGGAGTGTGGATGCCTTTATCCGGCTTGTGGGCAATGAATCCACCGATCCGATCATTGATGCCGCCGAAGACATTGTGTCTAAGAGCCTTTTTGTTACCCGAAAATCGGCTACCCACAAAACCCTCTCCGAACTCGATCTTGTCAATAGCTACGGTCTGAAAGTGACCCGCGTATTCCGCTCAGGAATGGAACTGCTCGCCCGGCCTGATCTGGAGTTGTACTATGGGGACAAAGTGCAGGTGGTCGGCAACCGCGAGGATATCGAGAGTGTCGAAAAGCTCATCGGCAATGTGGAGGAGCGGCTTCTGGAGCCGGATTTCCTGTCGCTGTTTGGCGGGCTGATTATTGGGATTGTGCTTGGGTCTGTCCCAATTATGATCCCCGCGCTACCTGTTCCGATCAAGCTGGGTTTTGCGGCAGGCCCCTTGCTGGCGGCGCTGATTATCAGCCGGTATGGCGGCATCGGGGTGATCCATTCCTACCTCAATGTCGGGGCCATTCACTTTATGAAAGACCTGGGAATATGTCTCTTTTTTGCAGCCGTGGGAGTACACGCAGGTGAGACTTTTTATGCCAATTTTGTGCAGTACAATGGCTGGCAATGGCTGTTATATGGGAGTTTTATCACTCTTATTCCCCTGGCGCTGATGGTATTGATCGGGCGTTTTGTCCTCAGAATCAACTTTTTACAGCTCGCTGGTATCATGAGTGGTGCCTACACAGATCCAGCCGCTCTGGCTTTCAGCACGTCTTACCTCGGTTCTGATGTGCCCACCCAGTCCTATGCGACGGTATATCCATTGGTAACGATCTGCCGTATTTTTGCGGTTCAGATCATGATTCTGGCCGCCCTTTAGGTTGGTTTAATATGAGTATTCGCGATTTCTCGGTCAATTCCCCGGATTCTCCTATATTGCCCCAAACGCGTCCTCATCGTGAAACCGATCATCTTTCTGGCCTTTGCCAACGACAAACAAAATACGGGTGCCGGGTACCTCCGGGGCCTCACCGCTGAGCGCAATGGCATCCGCGACGCGCTCAAACTCGCTGAGCGCCAGGGTCTCTGCGAGGTGCTGGTCGAGCCAGACGCAAGCATCAACCGCATTTTTAATGTGTTTCAGGAAAACCAGGACCGGATTGCGATCTTTCACTACGGCGGCCATGCGGGGAGCTACGAACTGCTGCTGGAGAGTGCTGCCGGAACAACGGAGGTAGCCCACAGCGAAGGTCTGGTGTCTTTTCTGGCCCGGCAAAAGGGCCTGCAAATGGTGTTTCTCAACGGCTGCTCCTCTCAAAAACAATCGCTCGATTTGATTCAGGCGGGGCTTTCGGCTGTGGTAGGCACCTCGGAGGCCATCGAAGATACGGTCGCGACCGGGCTTTCGGTTCGTTTTTACAAGGCGCTGGCCGCCGGAAATGCCATCGAGCGGGCATGGCTGGAGTCTGTGGACCAGATAAAAACAGAAAAAGGAGGCAGCAGCGCCGCACCTTCTACAGGAGGGCTTTTCTGGGCAGAGGAACCACCGGAGCCGGGCCGTTTTCCCTGGGAACTGCACTTCGGAGAAGCCGGGCCTGTGGTCAAGACCTGGAGCTTGCCCGAAGCGGCACGCCAGCCGCTCTTTGGCCTCGAACTTCCGCAGGCCTATTACCGCAAACTTCCGCAAATACCCTACGCAGGGCTTCAGAGTTACCAGCGCGAAGAGGCTGCCGTCTTTTTTGGGCGGGG
>RDXT01000133.1 GCA_004292985.1 Bacteroidota bacterium | reverse complement strand
CCTCTCAGACGACAAAATCGCCGAGATGCTCAAAAAGCATGGCTACAATATCGCCCGGAGGACAGTAGCCAAATACCGCGAGCAACTCGGCGTACCTGTGGCGCGGATGCGCAAAGAGGTCTGAGCAGACGAATCAGCGGATGCCGTGCATCATGCGCTTGAGCAGAGGCGAAATCAGAAAGAGAAGCAGGGCCGCCCCGCCGGAAAGGCTCACGAATACCATAAAAAACTCAAAAAGGTTATGGATTGTGAAGCCTACAAACGTTGGGTAGCTGTCCGGAATCTTTAGCTCAGCCAAAATGCTCAGCTGCTCCTGCGTAGGGGTCACGCTTTTGTCGAGTACGGCCTGCAGGTCCACGCCTTTCTCTTGCGCCATCACGAATTTATCGGCTGTAGGCGGAATCAGCGCACCGAGGGTTCCTCCGAGGGCATATCCTGAGGCATTGGACAAAAACCATACGCCCATCAGCAAAGACGAAAAGCGCTGGGGTGCGAGTTTGGAGACCAGCGACAAGCCGATCGGCGAGAGACACAGTTCCCCAAGGGTATGGAAAAGGTACATGGCAATCAGCCAGATCACCCCGATTTTGGTGCTGGTATCGAGGCCTTTTACCTGGAATGCAATGATCAGATAGCCCACGGCGAGCAGCAACAGGCCGATGGATTGTTTGACAGGTGAAATAGGTTCGGCATTGCGTTTTTGCAGCCAGAGCCAGATTGCACTGAAAGGAAGCGCAAATACAATCACAAATACGGAGTTGGCATTCTGTACAAAACTCGCGGGCATATCCCAGCCAAAGAGCCGGCGGTCGGTCTGGTTGTCGGCAATAAACGTGAGCGAAGAACCCGCCTGCTCAAAACAGGCCCAGAAGAAAATCACGAAAAAGGCCACGATGTACATAACGATGATCCGGTCGCGCTCCACAGGCTTCAGCGATTTGTCGGTCAGGATAAAGCCGCCCAGCGTGAGGCCGCTGCCATAGATAAAGGCGTAGATCCAGTTCTGGCCCAGCCCAAAGTGAAAGAGCGATACCAGCACTGCCAGTGCGCCCAGGGCTATGCCCATAGAAGTCTGGGTAAATTCAGCCTTTTCAGACTCATTGGTACTCTGCGCACCCGAAAACACAGGTTTGTTGCCCACGGGCTTGCCTTCGGGTGAAACCACGTAGCGGTCTTTAAGGAACAGAAACACCAGCGTACCGATGGCCATAGCGGCACCTGCTGCCAGGAAACCCCATTTAAATGCCGTTACTACGCGCTCCTCGTCAATTTTCACATCTCCCAGCAGCGGACAGATGAGCATACCGAGAAATGCGCCCACATTGATGCCCATGTAAAAGATGGTGAAGGCCGAGTCGAGGCGCGAGTCGCCTTTGGGGTAGAGCTGACCCACCATCGAGGAAATATTCGGCTTGAAAAAACCATTACCAAGAATCAGCACGCCGAGGCCAGCCCACATCACCATACGGGCCGTGTCCACACTGCCTTCGTACAAAATAGCACTCGCAAACAGCAGCAACTGACCCAGGGCCATCGTGGAGCCGCCCAGCAAAATACAGTTACGATTGCCCAGAAAACGGTCAGCTACAAAGCCGCCCAGCATGGGAGTGAGGTAACACAGACCCAGAAATCCGCCGTAGATCACAGAAGACTCCTGCTCGGAAAAGGCCAGGCCATTGACCAGAAATAAGGCCAGCAGGGCACGCATGCCATAAAAATTGAAGCGCTCCCACATTTCGGTAGTAAACAGCACGTACAAACCCTGGGGATGTTTCGCGGAAGTATCAGCCATAAAAGTCAGTTAGGTAAAAGGTAAGGTAAAGGTAGAAGAAGGGATATTAAGTAAAGCTAATGGGAATTGTCCAAAGCTGCAACTGCTGCCACTTCTCTGCGCAGGCTTTTCGGGGGCGGCACCATAAGTGGTTTGTTTTTTCCGAAAACCATTTCGGATATTTGCAGCACGCAAACGCTGCATGAATTTTATCTCACATTTTTATCTGGACCGGGAGCAGGAAGACAGTTACTTCTTTATTGGTGTCTCTACTCCTGACCTTGTCTCTGTATTTGACCGGAACATCCGGGTGAAGGAGCACCGTATGCCGCCCTTGCCGGGCTATACGCCGGAGAGCGCAGGGTTTTATGCCGGCGTCATGCGCCATTTTCAGGTGGACAAGATGTTTCACAGCTCTCCTTTTTTCACCCGCGAGACCGGGCGCATCTCCGCCATGATCCAGGAGCGCTTCCGTCCGGAGGAACTGAGCCGTGTTTTTTTTGTAGCGCATGTGCTGCTCGAACTTACCCTCGACAAAATATTAATCCAGAGAGACCCGAAACTGCTGCCCGACTTTTACCGCCACCTGGAGCGCGCCTCTCTGGACAATGTGGTATCGCTCACCGAGTGGATCACCCACACCGGAATGCCGGGTTACCTCCCCTTTCTGAACCGCTTTGTGCGCCGGAAAACCCTTTATCAGTACACAGACTGGCAAAGTGTCGTATATATATTGCGCCGGATGATGCAGGGGGTGGGCGTAGCCGAAGTGGAGTATCTGCACAGCCCACGCTTCGATCAGTTGCTGCGCAGCTATGAAGCCGAACTCAGCGCACATTGTTTTGAGGCTTTTGATGACTTCAAACGTACCTTAGGCCCGGCATAATGCGTTATGTTAAGAGGGATAATTTTTTGCATTTGTTATTCGCATAAGAGAAAGTAATTTGGGACAGGTATTAGCCTATGATCAGACATCACCGTACGTTACTTGCCCTGCTTGCCTGTTGTGTCCTTCTCGCTCCGCATATTTCAGCCCAGACCGGGACTGAAGCGCCCAAGTACAGCAACGAATTCCTGAAAATCGGAATCGGTGCGCGTGCTTTCGGCATGGGAAATACCCAGACTGCCGTAGCCGAGGACGTAACCGCCGGCTACTGGAATCCTGCCGGGCTTGCCTCAGAAGGCGCCCTCCCATACCCGGAGGTGTCAGCGATGCACGCTTCCTATTTCGCCAATATTGCCAATTACAACTACATCGGATTTGCCCTGCCCATAGATTCGGCAGGCTCCCGGCGTTTTGGCGCTACCCTGATCCGGATGGGGATAGACGATATTCCCAACACCCTCAAGCTGATCGAACCCGACGGAACCATCAACTATGACCGGATACAGTCTTTTTCGGAGACCAGTCTGGCCCTGTTGCTTTCCTACGCCTGGCGTCCGGGCATCGTGAAAGGCCTGAGCATGGGTGCGAATGTGAAAATTATCTACCGGGGCGTGGGTCGTTTTGCCAATGCCTGGGGATTTGGACTCGACCTCGCTGCCCGCTACCGCAAAGGTCCCTTTATGGCAGGCGTAACCCTCATGGATGCCACCCAGACCTACAATGCCTGGACCTTTAATACGGAGACCTTCGAGGAGGACTTTATTAATACGGGGAATGTGGTGCCGCAAAATTCCATCGAGATCACCCGCCCTTCCCTTCGCACAGGCGTGGCCTGGGACTTTAAGCTCGCCCGCAAGCTCTCCCTGCTCGTGGCGGTGGACAATGACATCTACCTCGATGGCAACCGCAGCAGCGCCCTGGTCAAAGGCAGCGGCTTCAGCCTCGATCCGCGCGTAGGTGCCGAACTGGCCCTGCTCAATCAACTCTACCGCAAAGTAGCCTTCCTCCGGGGAGGTGTCTATAATATACAGAACATCACGAACTTAGACGGAGAAGCCGCCGTGGGGCTTTTTCCTACCGCCGGTGTCGGCATCGTAGTGAAAAACTTCCAGATAGACTACGC
>RDXT01000132.1 GCA_004292985.1 Bacteroidota bacterium | reverse complement strand
GTCTCCTGACCATCTGCGGGGCGCAGCACCAGGAAACTGCTGTGGCCTGAGTGGTTATGAAGCTGCTCCAGCAGGCGGATCTGGGCCTCCTGCTCGATGGGCTGGTGGGTCGGTCCGTCTTCTCCTACCCGGAACGCATCGTGGGTATAGATAAAGATCACCGGTTGCTCCATCAGTGCGGCCAGGCGCAGGGTAGGCTTCATAAAGTCGGAGAAGACAAAGAAGGTCGCGCAGGCAGGCACCACACCGCCATGCAGGGTCATGCCAAGGCAAAGCGCACCCATGGTCAGCTCAGAAACGCCCGCCTGAAGGAATTTGCCGCTGAAGTCTCCTTTGGTAAAGGGGTGCGTTTTTTTGAGGAAAGCATCTGTTTTGTCGCTGTTGGAAAGGTCGGCAGAGGCCACGATCATGTTTTCGACATGGTCGGCCAGGTAGGACAATACGGTGCCGGAGGCGTTGCGGGTGGCGCTGTTGGGCTTCTGGCTGATGGCGCTCCAGTCAATGACAGGGGCCTTGCCGGAGTTGAACAGGTGCCACTTGGCGGCCAGTTCGGGGTTTTGGCTTTCCCAGGCCTGCTGCTCAGCCCTGCGTTTGGCAGCAGCTTCGCGCTTTTGTTGTTTCACCTGCTCGTACCAGGTTTTTACTTCCGGGAAAACGGCAAAAGGAGCTTCGGGATTTCCGCCGAGATGGGCTACGCTGCGGCCAAAAGAAGCGCCTGCTTTGCCCAGGGGCATACCGTGGGTTTCCACTTCGCCTTCAAAGCTTTCTCCCTGCTCAGTTACAGCTCCTTTACCCATGATCGTATGGCCGATGATGAGCGAAGGGCGGCTGGTTTCGGCAATGGCATTGTGAAGCGCCGCGCGGATCGCGTCGGGGTTGTTGCCCTCGATCGTCTGCACATGCCAGCCCCAGGCTTCGTACTTTTTACCTGTATCTTCGTCCATCACATCCGATACTTTCGAGGAAAGCTGGATGTTGTTGGCATCATAAAACATCACCACATTTCCCAGTCCGAGGAAACCGGCAGTGCGGCCTGCACCCTGCGCAATTTCTTCCTGGATACCTCCGTCAGAGATATAAATAAAGGTGCGGTGTGCCATCCATTCTCCGAAGCGGGTAGCGAGAAAGCGCTCTGCAATGGCAGCGCCTACGCCGAAGGTATGTCCTTGTCCCAGGGGGCCGGAGGTATTTTCGATGCCTCTGGCCAGGTCCAGCTCAGGGTGACCGGGGGTAGGGCTACCCCACTGGCGAAATCCCTGGATGTCTTCCGTCGTAAAGTTTCCCAGCAGGTGCTGCACCGCATACAGCATGGCCGACATGTGTCCGGGATCCATAAAAAACCGGTCACGCAGGGGCCAGCGCATGTCGTCCGGATCGAAGGCCAGAAACTCTGTGTAGAGGATGTTGACAAAGTCAGCGCCGCCCATGGCGCCACCTGGGTGACCCGATTGGGCCTTTTCGACCATGGCAGCAGCAAGGATACGAATGTTGTCCGCGGCTCGGTCCACAATGCTAAGCTCGGAGCGCAGGTTCGCAGGTGTGTGAGACATATGGGAATTAGTTCTGTTTGGCGGCTAAGATAATACGCAGGGCCTTAAAAAAGAAAAGAGGCCTGTCCTCCCCCAGGATCAGGCCCCAATAAAGGCAAATACGATACGTCTTTAAACCTTCAGATTTCTTGGGAACCGGAGCGTGAACCCCGGTTCCGCAATTCCCCCATTAATTAAGCACTACTACTAAATATTTTGTATTCTTCCAGAAACGCTTGGGATCCCGGATGTCGAGCTTCTCGATCTTCTTGTCGCCTTCTACGAGGGTGTAGGAGTCGGAAGGGTGAGAGCTGAGAATTCTGGCTTTTTTGTTATCCACAGGGATGTTGCTCGTCTGTGTGATGTCTATCTGGGTGAACTGTGAGTGGTCGAAGTCCACACGCAGGCGAGATCCGTCGAGGATGTTGAGGTCTTTCAGCTCGCGCTCAGTGCCTATGATATACCAGGCCGAGTTGATGGCAGCTTCCTGACCCCGCATGATGCCGGTTTGTTCTTCTATGCTGGCCGTCTGTGCGGTAACACGGTCGGACTGCTGGCGGCGTACATCTTCGAGCTGCTGGCGCTCATTGTCGAGGGTTGCTACACGGCGGCGGTAGGTCTCGACTTCGAAGGTGCCTTTTTCTATCTGGTCTTTCATGGTGGCTATTTCTGTCTCGCGGGCGGCGATGTCTTCTTTGAGGCGGCTGATCGACGGGCCAAAGGAGCCTAAACGCGACTCTGCGCGGGAAAGCTTGTTCTGTAGCTCGCTGATCTGTGCGCGGTTGGCATCTAACATCTGATCAATAGAGGAGATGTCTTCGAGGATGCGTTCCTTGGAGGTTTTGCCTTCGGAGGCATCCAGCGTTACCATTCCCTGGCGTTCGCGGATGGCCATCAGGTTTTCTTCCATCTGGTTAAAGGTATTCAGGAAGTCGTTTACAAGCGAGTCCTGAACCTGTGTCTCCTGGAGCAAGAGCCGGTTGTTCGATTCGAGGTCTTTGATTTTGCCTTGGTTACAGCTTACGAGGGCGGTAGCGGCAAGGGCGAGGAGGATTGGGTGAGCTTTCATCAGGTATTGATTTCACAGAAGAATTAACAAAGCATGAGCCAGCGCATATTATTTTTATAAGTATTTGATTATCAATGATTTATTTTTATGCCAAAGAAAATATTTGTCTCATTTTGAGAAAAAACATCCCAAACGGGAATAGCACACACCTCTATATTCTGTCAATAGGATAAAAAAATTTCAAATTCAGGTAACCTTAATAGTAATGCTATCGTAATGATAGTATTACTTCTCTTTTAGGCAAAGGAAGTTCCCATGTGTGTAAGTGTCTTTTTACAGATAGTGTGTAGTTTAAGATGAGCGGAGGAACCCCTGCCCGGGAGGGCAGGGGATTTTTGTTACATCTCAGGCAGCAGCACCATCCGGGCAAGCCGGGCAGGATCGAAATAACGTTTGGCAGCAGCCTGCACATCGGCAGCCGTTACCGCTTCAATTTTTGACTTCAGGTTGAGCAGGGCTTCGGGGTCTCCGCCATATTGATAGGAGAAGGCCAGTTGCTCTATCCACCAGTCATTTTCCTGGACATTCACTTCCAGCTCTTTGAGCTGTATCTCCTTGATTTTCTGGAGGTTTTTCTCCGAAGGGCCGTCTTTGACCAGGTTTGCCGCATCGGTGAGGGCGGTCTGGATCAGCGATTCAGCATTGTCAGGCGAGCAGGTAAAGGTGATGTTGACAGCATAGCGGGAGCGGGGATCGCGCTGGCTCGAAGCGTTGGCACCTACGCCATATACGCCGCCTTTTTCCTCACGCATAGACTCACGCATCATGATATTGAGCACCTGGAGGGCATTGTTGAGCATAAAGCGGTTCTGCGGGGTCCACTCAAAAGGCCCGTTAAACTGCAAAATCACCTGGCTTTTGGGTTCGGAGCCTTTGCGGAAGGTCTCAGTCATGGCCGAAGGAATGGGTGCGCCCACGTCTTTCCAGCTTTCTTTGCGGCCCGCAGAAGGCAGACTGCCGAGGTAGGTAGCCAGCAGCGGCTTGATCTGCTCCACATCAAACGATCCGGTCAGCACAAAGGTAAAGTCGCCTGCATCTGCAAAGCGGTCGCGGAAAATCTGGTAGGCCGCATCGAGTTTTACCTGCTCCATTTTTTCGGGCGCAGGAATAAAATCCCGGCGGAAGTGATTGCTATACAGCTTCTTATTGGCTTCGTTGCGGAACCAGTTTTCGGGGCTTGCTCCTGCATTGGC
>RDXT01000825.1 GCA_004292985.1 Bacteroidota bacterium | reverse complement strand
TTCTTTCGCTCGATTGACTTCTTCGAAAACATCTGACCCTTATGATTCTCCTACTCATCATTTCCCTGCTGGTTTTCGGCTACCTCGTGTATGTGCTGCTAAACCCTGAAAAATTTTAACCCCTCTTACCATGTACGCAGAAATTGCGGGTATTATCCTCATGTTTGGGCTGACCCTGCTGGCCGCCTGGCCACTGGGCCGCTACATCGCCCGTGTGTATGCGGGTGAAAAAACCCTCACCGACCGCCTGTTCGCGCCGCTCGAAAAGCTGTTTTTCAGGCTTTCGGGCATAGACGCGCAGCGCGACATGAGCTGGCAGGAGCACCTTAAAACCCTGCTGACGATCAACTTTGTCTGGTTTTTCCTGACGATGTGTGTGCTGATGAACCAGGGCTGGCTGCCGCTTAATCCCGATGCCAACCCCTCGATGACTCCCGATCTGGCCTTTAATACGTCCATTTCGTTTATCGTCAACTGTAACCTCCAGCACTATTCGGGTGAATCGGGCCTCTCGTATCTGGGGCAACTGACCCTGATGTTTCTTCAGTTTGTCTCCGCCGGGATCGGCATGGCCGCTGCCGCTGTGCTGTTTAATGCCATGCGCGAAAGACAAAGTGATCAGCTGGGCAACTTTTACGATTATTTCCTCAAAAACTGCACGCGTATTTTGCTGCCCTTGTCCATCGTAATGGCCTTGCTGCTGCTGTGGAGCGGCTCGCCGATGACCTTTGAAGGCAAAGACACGATCACCACCCTGCAAGGGGACACGGTGCAGGTCTCGCGGGGGCCTGTTGCGGCCTTTGTGGCGATCAAGCACATAGGAACCAATGGCGGCGGCTTTTTTGGAGCCAACTCCGCGCACCCTTTCGAAAGCCCCAGCTATGTGACCAACATCGTGGAGATGGTCGCGCAGATGGTGATTCCCTTCGCGATGATATTTGCCATGGGTTTTTACCTCAGGCGTCCGCGCATCTGCTGGATGATCTTTGGGGTGATGACGGTGGGGTTTGTGCTGCTGACCCTCCCGACGGTCTGGAGTGAAATCGGAGGCAGCCCTGCCATCGCCGGGATGGAGGTTTCGCAGCCGACGGGCGCTATGGAAGGCAAGGAAGTTCGATTCGGCCCGGCAGCCGCTGGCTACTGGAGCATCGCGACGACCGTGATCTCGACCGGATCGGTCAACAGTATGCACGACAGCAGCATGCCGATCTCCGGCGCAATGCAGATGCTGGCCATGATGACCAACTCTTTTTACGGAGGCTGCGGCGTGGGTATCCTCAACTTCTATATTTTTATCATTCTGGCGGTTTTTATCGGCGGGCTGATGGTGGGTCGTACGCCGGAACTGCTGGGCAAAAAAGTGGAGGCCCGCGAGATGAAAATCGCATTGATTGTCGCGCTGATTCACCCCCTGCTGATTCTTGCAGGCACGGCTCTGGCAGCTTACCAGTTATATGCAGATCCTTCGCTTCCCTGGCTCAATAACCCTGGTTTTCATGGGTTTAGCGAAGTCCTGTATGAATACACTTCAGCCTCCGCCAACAACGGCAGCGGTTTCGAAGGCCTGGGCGACAACAATCCCTGGTGGAACATCAGTACAGGCATTGTCCTGATCTTGTCGCGCTACCTGCCGATCATCGGACCGATCGCCATTGCAGGCCTGCTGGCTTCCAAAAAATACATTCCCGAAAGCAACGGCACCCTCCGCATAGATACGAGCACCTTCGGATTCATGATTTTGGCAGTCATCGTGATTTTGGCGGCCCTGTCCTTTTTCCCTGCCCTCACCCTCGGCCCGCTGGCTGAATATTTTTCCCTGTATTAACCAACCAAATCCATGAGCCGTTCATCAAATACACGCTTGTTTCAGCGGGAGCTTGTGCTCGAAGCCTTGAAACATTCCTTTCTCAAACTGAATCCGGTGCTGATGTTTCGCAATCCGGTGATGTTTACGGTCGAAATAGGCACAGCCATCATGCTGGTGGTTTGCGGCGCGATTCTCTTCGGAGATAGCAGCCAGGGCAGCCTCGGCTACAATTTTGCCATCTTCCTGCTGCTGTTTCTGACCCTGCTCTTTGCCAACTTTGCCGAGGCCATTGCCGAAGCGAGAGGCAAGGCCCAGGCCGACAGCCTGCGCAAAACCCGTGAGGACACCCCCGCCAAAGTCCTTGTACATGAGCAGATTGTGCTGACTTCTTCCTCGCGTTTGCAAAAAGGAGATGTGTTTGTCTGCGAGGCGGGAGATACGATTCCGACCGATGGTGAAATCATCGAAGGGATCGCGACCATTGACGAAAGTGCGATTACGGGTGAAAGTGCGCCTGTGATCCGCGAAGCGGGTGGCGACAAATCGAGCGTTACGGGCGGGACAAAAGTGCTGTCTGACCAGATCAAAGTACAGGTTACTGCCCAGCCCGGAGAGAGTTTTCTGGATAAAATGATCGCACTCGTCGAGGGCGCCAACCGCCAGAAGACCCCCAACGAAATCGCACTGACCATTTTGCTGGCCGGATTTACGCTGATTTTTATTATCGTTTGCGTAACCCTGAAGCCCTTTGGCGATTATTCGAATACCCCCATTTCCATTGCGGCCTTTATCTCGCTGTTTGTGTGTCTGATCCCGACGACCATCGGCGGTCTGCTTTCGGCCATCGGCATTGCGGGGATGGATCGTGCCTTGCAGGCCCACGTGATCACCAAGTCGGGCCGCGCTGTCGAAACAGCAGGCGACCTCGACACCCTTTTGCTCGACAAAACCGGGACCATTACCATCGGCAACCGCCGCGCGACCCACTTTTATCCGGCACCGGGCGTGGAAGAATCACGATTCATCCTCGCCTGTCTGCTTTCTTCGCTGGCCGATGATACCCCTGAAGGTAAATCGGTGGTCGAACTGGCCCAGACCCTGGGTATCGCATTGCCTGCAGGCTTCGATCTGAGCCATACACGCCGGATCAAGTTTACCGCCGAGACCCGCAGCAGCGGCATCGACCTGTCCGATGAGCGGCGGATCCGCAAAGGCGCTTCGGATTCGATCCGGAAAAAAGTGACAGATGCGGGCAATGTGTTTCCGGCCGAAGTCAGCGCACAAGTAGATGCGATCTCCAGCAACGGGGGTACTCCACTGGTTGTCTGCGAAAATGAAGCGGTACTTGGTGTGATTGAATTGCAGGACATTATCAAAGAAGGTATCCGGGAGCGATTTGACCGCCTGCGCAAAATGGGCGTAAAAACGGTGATGGTTACGGGAGATAATCCCCTCACAGCCAAATACATAGCCGGAAAAGCAGGCGTGGAGGACTACATCGCCGAAGCCAAACCGGAGGACAAACTGGCCTATATTCGCCAGGAGCAAAGCGGCGGCAAACTCGTCGCGATGATGGGCGATGGTACGAACGATGCGCCTGCCCTGGCCCAGGCAGATGTCGGCGTAGCCATGAACAGCGGTACCCAGGCCGCCAAAGAGGCCGGCAACATGGTGGACCTCGACAATGACCCGACCAAGCTGATCGAGATTGTGGAGATCGGCAAGCAGTTGCTGATGACCCGTGGCGCGCTTACCACCTTCTCCATCGCCAATGACGTGGCCAAATATTTTGCCATCGTACCCGCGCTTTTCATCACCTCGATCCCGGCCCTGCAGCGCCTGAATATCATGCAGTTAAGCAGCCCGGAGAGCGCCATTCTGTCTGCGGTGATTTTTAATGCGGTGATTATTCTGTTCCTGATTCCGCTGGCCCTGCGCGGGGTGGCCTACAAGCCGATCGGCGCTTCGGCCCTGCTTCGCCGCAACCTGCTGATCTATGGCCTCGGCGGTCTGGTCGTGCCTTTTGTCGGCATTAAACTCATTGACCTCTTACTTTCCGTATTCGCTTAATTGCTCTGTATATGAAATCGCATATCCTTCCCGCACTTCGCCTTACGGCCATTTTGCTGATCTTTTTTTCGGTCATTTACCCTCTGCTGATCTGGGGCGCAGCCCAACTGGCTCCCAACCAGGGCAAGGGCTTCATAACCTATGCGGGCGACCGCAGCTACTATACGCATATCGGTCAGTCATTTACGGCAGACCGGTATTTTTATAGCCGTCCCTCCGCAGTTTCGTACAATGCCGCAGGTTCGGCAGGGAGCAACAAAGGCCCTTCCAACCCCGACTATCTTGCGGTAGTGGAAGCCCGGATAGACTCTTTTCTGGTGCACAATCCCGGTGTGAGCCGTTCTGAAATCCCTGCCGACCTGGTAACGGCCAGCAGTTCGGGTCTCGACCCGCACATTTCGCCACAGGCAGCACGTGTACAGGCGGCGCGCATTGCCCGTGTGCGGCAGATTCCGCAGGAACTTGTAGAAAAGCTGATTTCAGAACATATTGAAGCGCCTTTTCTGGGACTATTTGGACCTGAGAAGGTACATGTGCTTACCTTAAACCTGGCATTAGACCAGATTAACTAACTCAAACGCCCCCTTGAGATGAAAAAGATTCTTTTGTTGCTGATGTTGACCTCTCTGCTGTCCTTTACCCTGGCTCAGGAAGCAGATACCCCCGCCAAACTGAGCGTAAATGGCTATGTGGAGGCCTATTATGGGTTCGATACGAGCCGTCCTGCGGATCATAGCCGCCCGTCTTTTGTCTATTCCCACAATCGCCACAACGAACTGGGCCTCAACCTGGGTCTGATCCGCACAAGCTATGATGCCTCCCGTGTCCGCGCACGCCTCTCGCTGATGGTGGGCGACTACGCCAATGCCAACCTCGCTGCTGAGCCGGGCGTGCTGAAAAACGTATTTGAAGCCTATGCCGGTGCAAAATTGTCAGAAAAGCAGGAACTCTGGGTCGAAGCAGGGATTTTTCCTTCCCACATCGGCTTTGAGAGCGCCATTGGCAAGGACTGCTGGAACCTCACCCGCAGCATGATGGCCGACAACTCGCCCTATTTTGAAAGCGGGGCCAAACTCTCCTGGACTTCAAATACGGGCAAATGGTTCCTCAGCGGCCTATTGCTCAATGGCTGGCAGCGGATCCGGCGGGTAGAGGGTAACCAGACTCCGGCCTTCGGTACCCAGGTTACCTTTAAGCCCAATGGCGCTATTACCCTGAACAGCAGCACCTTTATCGGCAACGACAAGCCCGACAGCCTGCGCCAGATGCGGTATTTTCACAATTTTTATGGCATTTTTCAGCTTGCGCCCAGCCTTGCCGCGACCGTAGGGTTTGACATCGGCGCGGAGCAGCAGGCCCGTGGAGCGGATGCCTACAACCTCTGGTACACCCCTGTGGTCATGCTGCGGCTTACCCCCGGCGACAAACTGGCCCTGAACCTGCGGGGAGAATATTACCGTGACGATGCGGGCGTGATTATCGCCTCCGGTACGCCCAATGGGTTTCAAACCTTCAGCTATACCCTGGGTCTCGACTATCTTTTTCACCCACAGGCAGTCTGGCGGATCGAAGGGCGCGGATACAGCAGCAAAGACGCCGTGTTTGTCCGCAAGGGCGATCCAGCTACCACTAATGCCTTTTTTACTACCTCTCTCGCCGTTTCATTCTGACCTCGATGGAAGACAAAACCCAGCACGTCGCACATTTTCTGGACCTGATCCGGAAATCCCGCAGGGGTAAATGCAAGATTTACATCGGCATGAGTGCGGGGGTTGGGAAAACCTATCGCATGTTGCAGGAGGCGCAGGCCCTTGTGAAAAATGGGGTGGATGTAAAGATCGGATATGTGGAAACCCACGGACGGACCGAAACCGAGGCCCAGCTCCGTGGGCTTCCCCTTATTCCCCGCCGCAAGCTGTTTTACAAAGGCAAAGAGCTGGAAGAAATGGACCTGGCGGCGATTTTGCGCATCCGTCCGGAACTGGTGGTTGTGGATGAACTTGCCCATACCAACATTGAAGGCAGTCAGAATGAAAAACGCTGGCAGGACGTTCGCGACCTCCTCGATGCCGGGATCAATGTCATTACGGCAGTCAATATCCAGCACATCGAGAGCCTGAATGAAGAGGTGAAAAAAATCACCGGCATCGAAGTGCAGGAGCGCGTGCCCGACCTGATCATTGCGCAGGCAGATGAAGTGGTGAACATAGACCTGACGGCTTCCGAACTGATTGCCCGCCTCAAAGAGGGCAAGGTATATGCACAGGAAAAAGTAGAAACGGCCCTGAAGAACTTTTTCAAGCCCGAGCATTTGCTGCAATTGCGCGAAATGGCCCTCAAAACGGTAGCCTCCCAGGTCGGACGGCAGGTAGAAACGGAGGTTCCCAAGGAGACCGCCCTCCGCCACGAGCGATTTCTGGCCTGCATCAGCAGCAACGAAAAACACGCCCGCACGGTCCTCCGGAAAAGCTCCCGCCTGGCCCAGTATTATGCCTGCAAATGGTATGTGCTCTACGTGGAGACGCCCCCGGAAAGCCCGGAAAAAATTGCCCTCGGAAAACAGCGCCACCTGATCAACAACTTCAAACTGGCGACCGAACTGGGGGCGGAACTGATCCGCGTGAAGCACAGCAGCGTTTCTGCCGCGATTATGGAAGTGGCTGAACATAAAGAGATTACCACCATTATTCTGGGTAAGCCCCGCCCCGGATTTGTTCATTTTTTTTCCTCTCTCAACTTTGTCAGCCACCTGATGCGCAACAGTTACACGGCTGACAAAGACCTCATTTTTGTATCATGAAAATCAAAGCCCAACTCAATCTGGCCGTCGGTGTTCTTTTTGGCCTGATTATCCTGCTCGCCGGGGTCGGTATCCGCTATGTGTATCTGCTCGCCTATGATGCGGAAAATATTCTGAAGGCAAATTACCAGAGCCTCGACTATGCGACCCATATGCTCGAAGCGCTGGAGGGAAAAGATACCGGAACATACGCACTCAGCATATTTGAGCAGAATTTGCAGCTCCAGGAAAAAAACATCACGGAGCCGGGCGAAAAAGAAGCGACCGAACGTCTGGCGGAGGGTTTCCGGCTTTTGCGACAGGATAAGGGACAGGTGTCTGTGGTTGCAGATGTCCGCAGAGAGATTCATGAGATCATGCGCCTGAACATGGATGCCATTGTGCGGAAAAATGCAGAGGCCCGGATCACAGCAAGCCGTTCGGGATTGTGGATTTCGGCGACCGGGGCTTTATGCTTTCTGATTGCATTTGTTTTGCTGGTAAATGTGCCCGGTTCTGTGGCCAATCCCATTCGCCAGCTTACGGAGAGCATCGGACAAATCGCCGCCCGGAACTACAAAGAGCGCATACACATAGATGAGCGCAATGAATTTGGCGAACTGGCGGCTTCCTTTAACCTCATGGCCAGCCGCCTCGAAGAATATGAAAACAGCAACCTGGCGCACCTGATGTATGAAAAAAAGCGCATCGAAACGCTGATCAACAATATGCATGACCCCATTGTCGGCTTCGATGAGCATGAGCGGGTGGCATTTGTCAATGAAAAAGCCATTGCTGTGCTGGGCCTGGAGCGC
This sequence comes from Bacteroidota bacterium, assembly GCA_004292985.1. GTDB lineage: Bacteria > Bacteroidota > Bacteroidia > J057 > J057 > RDXT01. The sequence continues at coordinate 6,056 of RDXT01000825.1, read as the reverse complement.
AGCCAGCTGATCGGTGGGCTTGCCACTGACCTCGCAGCCCGTAACGACCTTATGCGCCGCATAGCCTCTTCTGAAGGGCCTTCGGACGAACCGCTCCATATTTTCGCCGATGGAAAAGAGAGTTATTTTAACCAGGAGGTGATTCCGATTACGGTAAATGAACATTCGCCCGAAGCCCCGAAACTGGCCGGAAGGGTGATTATCCTCAAAAATATTACGCCTTTTAAAGAGCTCGATGCCGCCCGGACTCACTTCATTGCGACCATTTCCCATGAACTCAAAACGCCGATTGCCTCGCTCCTGATGAGCGCTAACCTGCTGAGCGACAAGCGGATCGGCGAGGTGAATGCGGAGCAGCTCCAGCTCCTCCAGACCATCCGCGAAGACGGCGCACGCCTGCTCAAAATCACCGGAGAACTCCTCAACATGGCCCAGATCGAAACGGGCAACCTCCAGCTCAACCTTCAACCTTCGGAGCCTGAAGACATCATCCGCTATGCGGTGGCTGCCAACCACCAGTCTGCCGCTGCCCAGAAGGTGCAGATACAGATGAACACACCGGCCGGCCTTCCCCGGATTCAGGCCGACCCCGACAAAACCGCCTGGGTTCTTATTAACTTGATTTCCAATGCGATACGCTACTCCTACGAACAGTCGGAGGTGGAGGTGTCGGCAGTTCAGGTGGGGGAAATGGTCGAATTTTCGGTGCGGGACCACGGCAAAGGCATCTCTCCGGCCTATCAGGCCAAAATTTTCGAGCGCTACTTCCGCGTTCCCGAAAGTGGCGGCGAAGGCACCGGACTGGGCCTGGCCATCGGCAAAGAGTTTATCGAGGCCCAGGGCGGGCAGATCGGTGTGGAAAGCCAGTTGGCAGAAGGCAGCCGCTTTTTCTTCAGGTTGCCTGCTTTGCGGAGCTGAGGCCCCGGCTTTCGATGGCTGCGATGGCGGCAGCCAGTCTTTGACCGCCCGCACCCCGCACGACCGCAAAGGGAACTCCCGCCTGGCTCAGCTTGCGGTGGTAGATATCGAAGAGTTCCTGCCGCGCATGCGGGTGCTCGCGCAGCGGGTCCTCCTGCCAGGGCAGGTCTATGTCGGTGAGCAGGTGCAGGTGGTAGCGGCCCAGCCCCAGATGCGCTTCGATCCAGGGGTGGCAGCGCCCATACTTATATTCGCTCCAGATGTTGATTACGAGCAGGTTTGTGTCGCAAAAGAGCCAGTCTTGTGCATGGCTGAGTGCGGCTTCTTCGCGGGCGAGCTGCCCCTGGGCAATGGCCAGCAGGTCTTCTTCCTGATAGGGGCCGGGCAGGTGATGCAGGTATTCGCGGGCGTATTCCTCCACCCATACGCTGTGGTAATGGGTGGCCAGCGCCTGCGAAAGCTGGGATTTGCCCGTAGATTCGGGGCCTACGATGGCGATGCGGCGGATAGGGGACGTTTGGGCCATTACTCCGGTGAAACTGTCGGGTTTTCGTTCAGCCGCTTTTTCCATTCCATCCAGCCCATCACGGCCAGCAGCAGGAAAATTACATATTGAAAAGCGGTGAGGGTGAGGCCTTTATAAAAGTACAGAGGCGGGGCCAGCAGGTCGCCGGCAATCCAATAGAGCCAGCTTTCGAGCTTTTTGCGGGCCATCAGCCACATGGCTACACAAAAAATCGCGGTGGTAATGCCATCGGCCAGGGGCACATTGCTGTCTGTAAACCGATCGAGTACGCCCCATAAGACCAGGGAAAATACCACCAGCAGGACTATGCTCAGCAACTGTTCTTTGGGTGTGTTTCGCGAAATGGGCAAAGCAGCGCTGGCAGATGGCCGCGCCCAGTTCCACCACCCATAGATACTCACGGCGGTATAATAGGCATTGATCCCTGACTCGCCATACAGCCCGAAGTGGAGGCATATATATACATACAATCCGGTCGAAATAAGGCCTACGGGATACACAAGGATGTTTTCCTGCCGTGCATACCACACGCTCATCAGGCCTGTAATCACTGCGAGGGCTTCAGCCGCGATGTCCCAGAGGCTATACCCTCCGTAGGGGGCAAAAAGGGACTCAAAAAGGCTGTTCATGAATGCTTTCTCAATGCCCAGATTCCGCAAAGCAGCCAGGCGGCTATTAATACCAGTCCGCCCAGGGGAGTTACGAATCCGGGGCGTAGAGGAGTGAGGACCAGCAGGTAAATGGAGCCGGAAAACAGCAGGACACCCGCCAGGGTCAGCCAGATGGATGTGCGCAGCAGGCGGTGCTGGGAATGGAGATAGGCGATGCCGAGAAACAGGAGAAAAAAGGCGTGGTACATCTGAAAACGCACCGCCGTCTCAAAGCTGCCCAGCTGATCGGGGCTGAGGGTATTTTTAAGGGCATGCGCCCCCAAGGCACCCAGGGTTACGCCAGTGAGGCCGAGCAGCGCACCCGTGCCGAAAGCGAGTCGGGAAACCCCGGGCATGTTCATAAGCAGATCAGTCGTATTTGCCCGCGTCTATCACACGCTGGCTGGGGAAAATAAGCAGTCCGGCACCAAAAAAGATGCATACGCCTCCGAAAAAGGCACGCCAGTTCAGGTTGTAGCTGGAGGTATTGTTATACACATACTCCTTACCATCAATCTTGTTGGTGATGGTTGCGCCGGAAGATTTGTTGAAGCCGATGATCATGATCAACAGGCCAAATGCGAGAAGAGAACCGCCGATTGCGTTTTTCATATCCAAAGAAATAATTTCCCCGAAAACAGGTGTAATTCGATGTACGGGGCGAAAATAAAGGAAAGTTTCATGTAATCATAGCAAAATCCGCAGGAAGTCTGCACATGTTAGTCGGACATGTTTTCCATCGTTGCGGCGGGCACATCTTTCATATCGAGGATCATAAACCCGTCGAGGCAGTTGTTGAACTTAGGATCCACATTAAAGGCGATGATTTTTGCGTTTTGCTTGATGTATTTTTTCAGCAAAATGGGCAAACGGAAGTGGGCGGGTTCGATCTCTTCGATCAGGCGGTCCATCTGGTTCAGGTCTCCCGAAACGCCCTCTACCAGTCCTTCGACATCCACCTTGCGGATGCGGGGCCGGAATCGCTTACGGGGCTGCACCCAGCGGGCCAGTTCGTGGTCAAAGAAAAACCGCTCGATCAGCGCCACAATCACCTGTTTGGAAAGGCTCGAATAGTCGTTGCTGATGCTCACCGGACCAATCAGGTAGCGGTAGCGGTCGCTGTGCTCCGTCATATAATGGTGAATGCCTTTCCAGAGCAGGAACAAAGGCAGGCGCTTGCGCTGGTACTCCTCTGTAATAAAGGAGCGGCCCAGTTCCACCGACTGCGTGAGGATGGGCACCAGTTCGTCGGCCATTTTAAATACGCTGTAGGTATAAAAGCCCTTTTTCCCATAGCGCTGCATGATCACGTCGCCCTGGCCCATGCGGTAGGCTCCTACGATTTTCTCTTCCTCGCGGTCCCATATAAAGAGGTGCAGGTAGTACAGGTCGTACTCGTCGAGGTCGCGGCTGTGGCCTGTGCCTTCGCCCACGGCCCGGAAGGTCGTTTCGCGCAGGCGGCCCAGTTCCTGAAGAATATTCGGAATCTGCTGTGCCTCAGCACAATACACATCAAATGTCTGCTGGGAACAGATCAGGTTGCGCTCGCCCAGGCGCTGTATCTCCTCCCGCAGCAAAGACGTAGGCACTGGCGGAATGATCGGCTGCTGGATGCTGGGAAAACGGAAGTTGGTCCGGAAAAAAGGATGTACTTCGAGGCCCGTATCGAGCGAGTAGGTGCGGCTGCGCAGGTAACGCGCCAGGCGGTCCACCCCGGATACGGACTGGATTTCCTTCACTGAAATCGGCGAACCGATCACCACCCGGATTTTGGCATTGCGCTTTCTGAGCAGTTCCGAAGGCAGGGCTGCCGTGCGCAGCGAGGGGTGTATCAGGCCCATGAGGTGAAAAAGCGCACTGTTGGTCCCTTCAAAATAGATCGGCACCACCGGTACATTGGCTTTCTGGATCAGTTTGATGCCCTGCCGCTGCCAGGCCCGGTCGGTAATGGCCCTTTCGCGCGGGTGGTAGGTCGAAACTTCCCCTGCCGGAAAAATGCCCAGCGGCATACCGTTTTGCACATGCGACATCGCCTCCTTCATTCCTTTGAGGTTGGAATATGCGCCCGGATGGCTCTCTAAGGGATTCACGGCAATAAAATAGTCGCGGATCGGCTCGATATGGCTGAGCAGAAAATTGGCCATCACCCGGAAGTCGGGGCGCTCGGTAGCGATCAGTTTCATCAGAATCAGGCCGTCGAGCATGCCAAAAGGGTGGTTCGACACGGTAATAAAGGCGCCTTTGGGCAGTTTTTGAAGGCCCTGGCCCTGCACTTCGATTTCCAGGCCCATAATCTCAAACAACTGCTCCATAAATTCTACCCCGTGGAGGGTGTGGAGCCGGTCGTACCATTCGTTAAAGGTAGTCAGTCCGGTCAGGCGCATCAAAGGGCCGGCGGCGGCGCCCAGGCGGTAGCGCTGTAGCTGTAATACACGCGCAAAATCACGTTTGTTGACAAGTTCGGTCATAGCTATCGGGAGTCTCTGTTCGCTGACTGACCAAGATATGAAACAATCTGCAAATTGTAACGTGCGGAATTTTGGTAGCTTTGTATTTCAACTTTGCTTATCCCTGGCATGAAAAAGCTTATTACCCTTATAATTGTCTCCGGAGGCCTGTTTTCGTCTGTTTTTGCCCAGGACTTGCCGGGCAGCCAGGTCAGTGGCAGTTTCCAGACCGATGTGCAATACCTGTTCCCGGACTCTGTGATTGGCGCTGCGGATGTGCCGGAAAAAGTGCGGTCCAACAGCTACCTTCAGCTCAACTGGCAAAGCGGCCCCCTGAGTGCGGCGGTCCGCTATGAGGCCTACCTCAATCCGCTGCTCGGCTTCGACCCCCGCTACCAGGGGCTGGGCATCAGCTACCGCTCATTTACCTATCGCAAAGACCGGATCGAGATCACCGCAGGCAATTTTTATGACCAGTTTGGCAATGGCATTATCTTCCGGTCCTACCAGGAGTGGGCTTTGGGAATAGACAATTCCGTAGATGGCGTGAGAATACAATTTAAGCCGGTAAATGGCCTGATTGTCAAAGGGTTAATAGGGAAACAGCGCCGTTTTTTTGACCGCAGCAAAGGACTGGTGCGGGGCGCAGATGCAGAGTTTTCCTTTAATGATGCCATCGCTTCCTTCCGCGACAGGAAAACCCGCCTCAGCCTCGGCGCTTCGGTGGTGAGCCGCTACGAAGCCGACGACGACCCCCGCCTCAGCCTGCCTGAAAATGTTTCTGCCTTTGCCACCCGCATGCGCCTCAGTGCAGGAAATCTTTCGGTGGATGCAGAATTTGCCTCCAAAATCAATGACCCTTTTCAGCTCAATAAATATGTCTATAACAGCGGTAATGCCTTCTATCTCAATGCGGTATATACCTACAAACGCTTCGGCTTTGTGTTCAGCGGCAAGCGCATAGACAACTTTGACTTCCGCTCCGAGCGCCGTGTAACCCTCCAGGAATCCACCCTCAGTTTTCTGCCAGCCATTTCCAAACTGCATACCTACCGTCTGCCTACCTTGTATCCCTATGCCACCCAGCTCAATGGCGAAGTGGGCTTTCAGGCGGCGCTGGTTTATTCGGTGGCCAAAAACACCCCTCTCGGCGGCAAATACGGCACCCAGATCAACCTCAATTATTCCCGCATCCACGGGCTGGACACGGTCTTTACCGAGCCGGGCTTTCGCTACACCAGTTCTCTGATCGGCGATGTGAACAAGCTCTATTTCCAGGATGTAAATGTGGACATCAACCACAAGTGGAATACCCGCCTGCGCACCATTTTCACCTATATCTGGCTGAGGTACAATATGGACGTGATCCAGTTTGGCACCCTGACAGGTGGCTACGGCATCGTCAATTCACACAGCGCCATCGCTGAAATTCAGTACCGTCTGGCCAAAAAAGTCGCTTTCCGCTGCGAATTCCAGCACATGTACACCCGGCAGGACATGGGAAGCTGGGCCATG
>RDXT01000131.1 GCA_004292985.1 Bacteroidota bacterium | reverse complement strand
TAGGTGGCACCATTGCGCTGAAACAACATCGTGCCGTAGCCATAGCGTTTGTTGGCGAAAGAGTTGGCAGCATCCACAGAATGGGCCGTCAGGCTGTCCACCCAGTTTGGGGGAATAATCTGGCCGTTTTGAAGGGCGTAATAAAACTGAATCAGGTCTTTAGTGGTCGAACTAATGTCCGCAGCGCCATATCCCCATCCGACATTTGCCTGCGAATAATCGAGCAGGGTAAATGGATCAGGCAGGGGGCAATTAACCAGGGTAATACAGGGAATATAGCCATTAAATCCGGTAGCAAGCGGCAGGGAATCGAGATAGGTTTCGCTTAATCCAAGTGGCTGAATAATAGCCTGTTGCAGGTACTGCTGATAGGGGATGCCGGAAGCATTTTTGACAATTTCGGCTAACAGATTAAAATTGGCATTGGAATAATAAAAATTACCCACCCCGAAAGGGCTGCCGGATTGATTTGCAATAATCTGCAAAATACTGTCCCGGTAATTAATCTGCGGCGCTCCCAGGAAATTGCCCGCCAGCGAGGTGCCGAACTGCGGTTCGTCGAGGCCCGAAGTATGGGTTAATAAACGCCGGATCGTAATCTGGCTATTGTTTTCGATTTGCGCCACATAACTGGCCGGGAGCCATTCGCCGATATTGTCGTCGAGGCTGAGGGTACCTTCGCTGGCGAGTTTCAGGACCGCCGTGGCGCAGAATATTTTAGAAAGGCTGGCTGCCCGGAAGACCAGTCCCGGAGTCGCGGGGCTGCCGGTGCCGACATTCCGGATGCCGTCGGCGAAACTCCATTCCCAGTTGCCGGGGTTATAAATCCGCACAATAAGGCCCGGAGCGATGGTTTCGTTGATCCGGAAGTTGGTGCTGAGGGTAGCGAGGTTGGCCGCAACGTTTGCTGGCGGGGGCGGCAGGGCAGGCTGTGAAACCAGTTGCAGCACTGCCACCAGGGCTGTCGTCAGAATAATGGAACGTATCATACTTTCATGTTGATGATTACCCTTTTCCTGAAACTCACATGACCAGCATTGTCGGCACCTTCTCCATTCGCTTCACGATAAAAAACCGGAGCAGGTTGGGTGAGACAAAGCAATCACTTCGAGTCCAACATTTCCGGTAGCACCTGTAATGAGTATATTTTTCATCATCATAAAAATAAAAAGGCACGTGACCTATGCCACACGCCTGAAAGTATATCGGATTGAAAATCAATGGTTTTGCTTCAGCAGCTCCGGGTATTTTGCCTGGAATTTCCGCAGACGCGGGATCGAAACGCTTTGCACATAGGGGTTTTCGGGGTGGTTTTTCTCGTAATTCTGGTGGTAGCCTTCAGCCGGATAAAAGACCGTAAAAGGTACCACCTGGGTTACGATTTTGCTGCGGTATTCGCCCGAAGCTTCGAGTTGTCTGATATAGTCCTCGATGATTTTTTTCTCGGTTTCATTCTGGTAAAAAGCAATGGAGCGGTACTGCGTACCTGCATCGGGTCCCTGGCGGTTGAGGGTGGTGGGGTCGTGCGAGCCAAAAAACACTTTTACCAGCGTAGCATAGCTGACTACGGTAGAATCATAATACACTTCGACCGACTCGGCGTGTCCTGTGCGGCCTGTGCCGATTTTTTCATAGGTAGGATTGGGGTCTGTGCCTCCGGCATAGCCGGAAACGGCCTCAGAAACGCCCTTTACAGATTCAAACACGGCCTCGACACACCAGAAGCAGCCGCTGGCAAAATAGGCTTTGCTCAGGCCTTCGAGGTTCGCAGGTGCTTCATTCACCACAGAAACGGGTGTCTGAACAGATTCAGCGGGTTTGTTGCCATTGGCAGGGGTGCAGGCGAAGAGCAAAAAGGCTGCCCATACGCTGGCAAAACGGGCAGTTTGCAGGAAGAGGGTGGAGTTCATAGAAAAGGAATGTTTTTTATAAAGGTACGGCCTGTTGCTGCGGAAAGTTATGTCCTGCAGGCGACATACATTCATATACTGACAGATGCCGGGGAATGTTCGGATGCGGGTATTCCCTGAAATTTCGTACGTTTACAGCGCTTTAGCCTATTTATTTTGAGAGATACCATCAAACCCTCCAAAATCATCAATGACCCGGTGCACGGGTTTATCGAAGTGCCCCGCGGAACCTTGCTGAGCCTGATAGATACGCCTGCTTTTCAGCGTCTGCGGCGGATCAAGCAACTGGGACAAAGCTCGATGGTGTATCCCGGAGCGATGCACACCCGCTTTAACCATGCCCTGGGAGCGATGCACCTGATGCGGCAGGCCCTCGATGTGCTGCGGCGAAAGAAGGTGGACATTTCCAAAAAGGAGTACAAGGCTGCCCTGATAGCCATTCTGATGCACGACCTGGGTCACGGACCTTTTTCGCATGCCCTGGAGCATGTGATTATCCCTGGCCTGCACCACGAAGACATGAGCCTGGCCCTGATGCAGCAACTCAACCGCCAGTTTAAGGGAAAGCTCAGCCTCGCCATCGAGATGTTTGAGGATACCTACGAACGGAAGTTTTTTCACCAGCTTGTGTCCGGGCAGCTCGACATGGACCGGATGGACTACCTGATCCGTGACAGCTTCTTTACGGGCGTGGCGGAAGGAATCGTCGGTATTGACCGGATTATCAAGATATTAAATGTGTATCGCGATGAACTGGTCTGCGAGGACAAAGGCATTTATTCCATCGAAAAATTTATCCAGTCGCGGCGGCTGATGTACTGGCAGGTCTATCTGCACAAGGCGGCGCTTTCGGCAGAATACATTGCGGTAAACATCCTGCGGCGGGTGCGTGCGCTGCTCGAAGACGAGCAGGAGGTGTTTTTAGACGATACGCTGGGCTTTTTCTTCCGCAACCGGCTCTCTCCAGACAAGCTCGATGAGCACGTGATGTCCCGCTACCTCCAGCTCGACGATACCGACATCGAATACCATATCAAAAAGTGGCAGTTTCACCCCGACCCCGTACTGGCCGATCTCTGCCAGCGTTTTCTGTCCCGTAAGTTGCTGAAAGTCAAGCTCCAGAACACGCCTTTTGAAGACAGCGAAGTGGAGGCCCTGCGGGAAAAATTTACCCGGAAAAGCGACTTCAGCCTCGCCGATGCTTCTTATTTTGTCTTCAGCGGGCAGGTCAGCAACCAGGCCTATTTTGAAAACAGCAAACAGCCCATCATGATCTGGTTCAAAAACGGCGAAATCAAGGACCTGGCCAGTGCCTCAGACATGGGAAATGTGCATGCCCTTTCAGAACCCGTAGTCAAGTACTACCTTTGCTATCCTGAGTCCCTGCGCGAAGAATAAGGCGCTCTGTTATTTTACCCTTAATTTTTCCCCATGCAGGGAATTTTGTCCAGTCTTTTACCCGCCCAATGGATCGCCCTGGCCATTTGTGCGCTCTGTGTGGGCATGTCCAAAACAGGCGTGGCAGGTATTTATGCTGTGGTCGTGCCGCTGATGGCTGCTGTGTTTGGCGGCAAACTTTCCACGGGCGTGCTGCTGCCCATCCTGATCATCGGCGATGTGTTTGCAGTGATCTATTACCACCGCGAAGCCAACTGGGGCTATATCCGCCGCCTGCTTCCCTGGACCATGGCGGGGGTGCTGGTGGGCACACTCACGGGTTCGGCGATTTCAGATGGAACCTTTAAAATCATGATGGCCTTTGTGATCCTGTCGGGAATTGCGGTGATGTTTCTCATGGACCTCCGCAAGCAGCAGGATGTCCCGGCGCATCCGGCGATCGGAGCGGCAACGGGCCTGCTGGGCGGCTTCGCTACCATGATCGGCAATGTGGC
>RDXT01000824.1 GCA_004292985.1 Bacteroidota bacterium | reverse complement strand
ATAATGTTTAAACTCTAAATTTTCAGACGTGGCAAAACCTGTTGAAATAACCGACGCTAACTTCGAAGCCCTTGTACTGAACTCAGACAAGCCGGTACTGGTGGACTTTTGGGCGGCCTGGTGCGGACCTTGCCGTGCGATTGCTCCGATGATCGAAGAGATTTCGGGCGAAATGGACGGAAAGGCGGTAATTGGTAAACTCGATGTAGATACCAATCCGGAAATCTCTTCCCGTTATGGTGTGATGAGCATCCCTACGCTGCTCTTATTTAAAGACGGCAAAGTGGTGGACAAGCATGTGGGCGTAGCGCCTAAGTCTGTGATTGCGAATAAGATCAGCGCATACGTAGGGGCCTGATTGCTACACACGTAGTCTATGCAGGCATACGAGGGTTCAGGTACAGCCTGTCCATTCGTATGCCTGTTTTTTTTATGCCTCTACCTTCGTTACCATGAGCAGGCGGAAGGTTTTGTAGAGGCGGTCTTTCAGCTCTTTGCGGTTGACGATAAAGTCGAGAAAACCGTGTTCCTGCACAAAATCAGCCTGCTGAAAGCCCTCAGGCAGGTCGCGGCCAATGGTTTCCTTGATAACGCGGGGACCAGCGAAGCCGATGAGTGCGCCGGGCTCGGAGATATTGAGGTCGCCGAGCATGGCGAAGCTGGCAGTAACGCCCCCGGTGGTGGGGTCGGTGAGCAGAGATATATATGGTATGCGGGCTTTGGCCAGCAGGGTAAGCTTGGCGCTGATCTTGGCCATCTGCATCAGGCTGAGTGCGCCTTCCATCATGCGGGCGCCTCCCGTGCGGGAGATAATCAGCAGCGGGTAGTGATTCTCAAGGCAATAGTCAATGGCGCGGCAGATTTTTTCGCCCATGACACTGCCCATGCTGCCGCCGATAAAGGAAAAATCCATCGCGCAGACCACCGTCGAAAATCCGTTGATATTGCCCACAGCTGCCCGTATGGCATCGTTGAGGCCTGTTTTTTTCATCGTATCCCGGAGGCGGTCAGGGTAGCGCTTGGTGTCCACAAATTCGAGCGGGTCACCCGAAATCAGATTGCCTGCAATTTCATCATATTCCGCCTCGTCAAACAGCAACTCGAAGTACTCCTCGCTCCCGATCCGCAGGTGGTGCTCGCAATTCATGCATACATAGGCATTTTTGCGCAACTGCTTCGATTGCAGCGTCTTTTTACAGTTAGGGCACTTTTCCCACAGGCCGTCGGGAGTGTTGTTTTTCTCCTCCGTGCGGGTGTTGATGTTCTCTTTTGATCGCTTGAACCAGGACATAGGCAACTCATTTAGCAGATCAAAGATACGCTAATCCGGCACAAAAGCCAAATCCTGTCTCTGTCCGCGACCAGAGGAATACCGAATCTTACACAGATACGGATTGATTTTTTTTCATATTATTATATTTCTGTATTAGATATAAGCTTTCAAACAGCCCCTATATACTCTTATATTATCGTTTTTACATGGGTAATAGCCAACGCTCCAAAATAAATTAACGTTTGTTAGTGGGTGAAAGTAATGCTATAAACATTTGTGCCTTACATTAAGTTTATGTTAACTTTGACCCGCGTTCTTTCATGTTACGTGTAATTAACGTCTAACCAAAGCTTTTTCAATGAGAAGACTTATTCTCCTTTTTGCTACCCTTCTGATCTCTGCGAGCAGCCTGATGGCGCAGCGCGTGATATCAGGTACGGTAACCGACGGCAGCACAGGCGACCCGATTCAGGGAGTCAGTGTTTTGATCAAAGGAACTACCATTGGCATCTTCACGGACTCCCGTGGTAAGTTTGCACTCGATGTTCCTACAGGTAGTGATGTGCTGGTTTTTTCCTTTGCCGGAAAACAGCGCCAGGAATTAACAATCGGCAATCAGACCGTTGTTAGTGTAACCCTCGACGACATTCAGCTTGAAGAAGTGGTGGTAGTGGGGTATGGTACCCTGCAAAAAAAGAACCTTACGGGGTCTCTTTCCTCCGTGAAAGGCAGTGAAATCGAGACACTTCCTACCCCCAGCTTCGAACAGCAACTCGCAGGCCGTGCCGCAGGTGTGCAGGTAACGACCCCAAGCGGCGTTCTGGGCCAGGCTCCCCGCGTACGTATCCGCGGTACCAACTCGATTTCTTCCGGCGCCAGCCCCCTCTATGTAGTGGATGGTGTGCCCATCAACACGGGTGACTACTCCAGCGCTACTGCCCAGAATGCGCTTTCAGACATCAACCCAGCAGACATCGAGTCTATCGAAGTGCTGAAAGACGGTTCTGCAACCGCTATCTACGGTTCCCGCGCTGCCAATGGTGTGGTACTGATCACCACCAAGCGTGGACGCAATGATGGCCAGGTACGCGTATCTTATGACGGTATCTTTGGGGTAAACCAGGCTGCAAGCCGCCTCGACCTGCTTAATGCAGATGAGTTTATCCTCATTGCCAACGAAAAATATACCAATGCAGGCCAGCAGCCTCAGGCTTTTGCCGGCCCTAACAATGTGAACACCGACTGGCAGGACATTATCTTCCAGAATGGTGCTGTACAAAACCACAACGTATCCATCACAGGTGGCGGCGAAAAGAACAACTACTTCTTCTCTGCCGGATATTCTGACCAGAATGGTGCGCTTGTGGCCAACAAACTCCGCCGCTACTCTTTCCGCAGCAATGTGGACCAGACAGTAAACAAGTATATCAAATTCGGATTTGGCCTTGCCTTTACCCGCACCCAGACCGACGGTCTGAACACAGGTTCCAACGCCCTCTCCGGTAACCTCGTCGGTGCTGCACGTCTGCTTCCAAACGTCCGCGCACTCGATCCCGCCAATACCTTCTATGATGGATACAACGTATCTACCAATGGTGCTGCGCTGGGCCAGGACAACAACCTGCGTCTGATTGACAACAACTTTACCAACCTCGGTTTCGTTCTTGCCAACAACATCAACCGCGCCACCTCACACCGTGTACTGGGTAACTCCTACGGTGAACTGAACATCATCGAAGGCCTGAAACTGCGTACCCAGATCGGTACCGACGTGCTGCTGAGCGAAGACTTCCTTTCATGGGATCCCCGCCACGGCGACGGACGCGGCTCCAATGGCTTTGCTTACAACCAGTCTGTCAGCGCTTTCCTGTGGAACTGGCAGAACACCATCAACTATGACCGCCTGATTGCCGACGCTCACAACATCAACATCGTTGCGGGTCTTGAATATCAGAGCGTGATCAACAAGTCTTTTTATGGTCAGGGCCAGAACTTCTCCGACCGTTTCTTTATCCAGAACAACCTGATTGACGGTTCTTTCGCCTCTCAGTTTTCGGGTGGTTCTTATACCCCTACCGGCTTTGATTCTTACTTTGGCCGTGTAAACTATGGCTACAAAGGCCGCTACCTCCTGTCTTTCTCTGCCCGTAATGACGGTATTTCTTCCCTGCCTGAGGCTAACCGCCGTGGTACCTTCCTGGGAGGTTCTATCGGATACCGCATTTCTGAAGAAGAATTCTTCAAAAATTCGAGCGCACTGTCTTTCATCTCCGAGCTGAAAGTTCGCGGTAGCTATGCACAGGTAGGTAACACCGACATCGGCGCCTTCCCATACCTGGGTACCTTCGGTGCTGCTCAGTACGGAACACTTAACGGTATCGCTTTTGCCAACACCGGTAACCCTGATCTGCGTTGGGAATCTTCCACTAAGATCGACATCGGCCTCGACCTGGGCTTCTTTGACAACCGTCTGAACGTGATTCTGGACTATTTCGTCAATGACATTGATGACCTCGTACTGAATGCGCCCACCGCTCCTTCCCTGGGTGTGCCTAACAACACCATCACACGTAACATTGGCTCTATGACAAACCGTGGCTTCGAGGCTACCGTAGATGCTGATGTGATCCGTACGACCGATTTCAAATGGAATGTAAACGCCAACTTCACATGGCTGGACAATGAAGTAACCGCGCTGGTAAAAAATACCTCCGGTGTGGATCAGGACATCATCCTGACCTACAACATCGTTCGCGTAGGTGAGCAGCTTGGCGCTTTCTATGGATTTGAGTGGGCGGGTGTAAACCCTGCCAATGGTAACCCTATGTGGAGAAAAGGTGACGGTACCATCGTACAGTACAATGTCGCTACCGGAGCTACCGGCGGCCGCTACTATCTGTACAATGCCGAAACACCCGAAGTACTGGGCGCTGCCAGCACACTGAGTGCTACCGCTGACCGCAAAGTACTGGGCAACTCCCTGCCGAAATTCCAGGGTGGCTTCGGTACAAGCCTGGCCTGGAAAGGTCTGAGCGTACAGGCATTCCTGCGCTACTCTGTAGGCAACCTCGTGATGAACGTTACCCGTCAGGCTACCCTGCTGAACACAGGCTTCCAGAACAACGGTGCTGAGATCCTCGACCGCTGGACTCCTGAGAACACGGACGCTACCGTTCCTAAAGTATTTGCCAATGGTAGCGAAGCCGCTATCAACAACACCGGCTCCGCTGTGGACCGTTTCCTCGAGCCTGGCGACTTCCTGCGTATGCAAAACCTGATCGTATCCTACAACTTCCCACAGAGCATTATGGAGAAGACCGGATCGCTCAATGTTCGTACCCTGCGCATATTCGCTCAGATGCAGAATCCGTTCATCATCACCAAGTACAAAGGCCTCGACCCAGAGCTTAACTCTGCGCTTGGCAACACTGCTTTCGGTATTGATGACAACGCCAATCCGATCATCCGCACTTCTTCTTTTGGCGTGAGCCTTGGCTTCTAATCTTTCGATTGAAATGAAAAAGAACATAAATACCATCCGCATTTCCACGATTCTGTTTGCGGTTTTTCTTCTGTGGGCAACTCCTGCCTGCGAAGTAACAGACCTGCAACCTGCGACCCAGTTTTCCGAAGTAACTGCTTTTTCTTCTCCCCAGCGGGTTGAACTGGCAGTGATCGGGATGTACAATGCTTCCCAGAGTGGTTCCTATGCCGGTGGTGCTGTACGTGGCTATCCATTCGGAGCTGCTTCTTTCGAGCAAAATGAGATGCGCGGCGAGGACCTCGTAAACCAGGCCCTTTTCTTCGCCATCACCTATGAGTCCACCTACACCCCCTTCAGCGCGAACAACGTGTGGATGTGGAACACCCTCTTTACCCTGATCAACCAGGCCAATATTGTCATCGAAGGTGTGCAGACTGCCGCTGCCGAAGGCATTATTACCGGAGAGGTAGCTGCTTCGTATGAAGGTGAAGCCCGCCTGATGCGTGCGCTTGCCTACCATGAACTGCTGATCAACTTCTCCCGTCCTTTCGCCGACGGAAACGGAAGCGCACAGGGTCTGCCAATCCGCGACTTTGCGGTAAACTCCCCTGCCGACGTAGATGCAGGTATCGCTGAAGGCCGCGCTACCGTGGCTGAGACCTATGCTTTCATCCTCGAAGACCTCGATTTTGCTGAGGAAAACCTGGTGGTAACCCGCACAGGTGCCGGCCGCGTATCCCGCGCTACCAAAGGTGCTGCCATCGCCCTCAAAACCCGCGTGAAACTGCACAAAGGTGACTGGGCAGGCGTACTCACTGAGGCCGACAAGCTCGTTCCGGCTGCTGCTCCTTATACCAGCCCTATCGGTGCTTATACACTTACTGCCGCTCCTGACGGTCCTTTCACCAACAACCAGTCTTCTGAGGCGATCTTCATCATGGAAAACGTGGACACCGACAACCCCGGTGTAAACGGTGCGCTGCCTGCGATGCTGGGCAACCCTGCCAAAGGTGGCCGTGGTCTGGTCGTGGTGGGCCCTGCGATTTACAACTTCGCTCCCTGGACTTCTACCGACAAGCGCCGCAACCTCCTCAGCAACGACGGCAAAGTGTATTATACCGACAAGTATAAAGACATAACCGGCCGTGGAGACGACGCTCCGATCATCCGTTATGCCGAAGTACTGCTGAATGCTGCTGAAGCTGCTGCCCGTCTGGGTAACACCACCCGCGGACTGGACCTGCTCAACGCTGTGCGTAACCGCGCAGTAGATGCAGCCGATCAGTACACTGCCGCTTCATTTGCTGACCAGAAGTCTCTGGTACAGGCGATCCTCGACGAGCGCCGTATCGAGTTCCTGGCCGAAGGCCGCCGCTGGCCTGATATTCACCGCCTTGCGCTCGATGCAGATTTCACTTCAAACGGAATTCCTGCAAAAACTCGCTTCGGTGATATCACCTTCGCTCAGTATGATGTCGTTACACGCCCTGCGATAACACGTGGTCTTGCAGCCATTCCGTATGCAGACTACCGTTTCCTGTGGCCCATTCCGGCAGATGAACTCGCTCAAAACCCGACACTTGCTGCACAGCAGAATCCCGGGTATTGACATTCTGTAATACTTCAGAAAATCCAATGATTGCAACAGCTTCCTCATGGAAGCTGTTGCTTTTTTTGTTTTATGTTACGTGTTCCTGTCGCAGGTTTCCCGCAGGAAAAGGGGTTTTATGAGGTAATAGAATATTTTTAATGTGCTGTATATCAATGTATTAAAGTAAGAAAATGAAAAGAGTAGTTTTCCATTAGTTACCTTACTATTAATTATTCGTTATTTATAATAAGAATATATTAACTTTGACTTGCGTTCTTTCATGCTAACTGTAATTAACGTCTAACCAAAGCTTTTTCAATGAGAAGACTTTTATTATTCCTGGGTGCGTTTCTGATCTCGGCTCTGATGCTGCAGGCTCAGACGATCGTTTCCGGAACCGTCACTGACTCTGAGAGCGGTGAAGTTGTCGAAGGTGTTGCAGTTCTGGTAAAAGGTACCACTGTAGGTATGTTTACCGATGCAAAAGGCAAGTACTCCCTGCAGGTTCCTGCCGGCGGAGAAGTACTGGTGTTTACCTTTGTAGGTAAAGCTAAGCAAGAGATTGCTATCTCCGGCCGTTCAGCTATTGATGTGGCGCTGTATCCCGAAGACCTGCTCCTCGACGAAGTCGTGGTAACGGCTCTGGGCATTGCCAAAGATGAGAAAGCGGTAACGTATGCAGTTCAGGAAGTGGAAGGTAGCGAAATCCGCAAATCCACTGAAACGAACCTCGTATCTGCACTTTCCGGTAAAGTAGCGGGCCTTCAGGTAACCTCTTCTACAGGTACTGCAGGTGCTTCTGCTTTTTTCCTGCTTCGCGGCGCCAACACCATCAATGGTAACAACCAGCCCCTGATCGTAGTGGACGGTGTGCCCATTGACAACCAGCAACTTCGCTCCGGCTCGGCTGTGGCTTCGGTTGCATATTCCAACCGTGCGATCGACATCAACCAGAGCGAAATCGAGAACGTGACCGTGCTGAAAGGCGCTGCCGCTACCGCGCTTTATGGTAGCCAGGCTGGTAACGGCGCTATTCTGATTACGACCAAAAGAGGCAGCAGAGGCGCTGAGCGTTTCACAGTCGAGTACACCGGAACGGTAACCCGCTCTGAAATCAGCCAGGTGCCTGATCTCCAGGAAGAATATTCTCAGGGTACAGGTGGCCAGCTCCGCCTTCCTTCCAAAGCCGCTGGCTCAGCCCAGTCCGGCTCATGGGGTGCCCGCCTCGATACCCTGCGTTTTGCAGGTCCGGGCCTTGTGCTGACCGCCAACCAGGACCGCAACGGCGACGGTATCTATGACTGGGATCAAAACGGCGTGCTGGTAGGCCAGAGCAATCCGAATGCTTCTTCCCGCCCTGCGATTGCCTATGACCGCTACAAATTCTTCCAGACAGCCCTTTCGACCAACCACAACCTGGCTATGTCGGCTTCGACCCGTACTTCCGCTATCCGCGTGGCTCTGGGCTTCCTGAATGAAACCGGCGTAGTTCCCAACAACAAATTCCAGCGCGTCAACATCAACGTAAACGCTGAAACCCGTCTGTGGGAGAAATTCTCTGTCAGCACCGGCATCCAGTACATCAGCTCTGGCGGTACACGTATCGAGCAAGGTTCCAACGTATCCGGTGTGATGCTGGGTCTGGTTCGTACGCCAAATACCTTTGACAACTCCAACGGGTATGATGATCCCAGCAATCCTGCGATTTACTCTTTCCCTGACGGAACCCAGCGCGGTTACCGCGGTCTGAACGGCTCAAACGTTTCTGCGTATGACAACCCTTACTGGACGGCATACAACAACCCGTTGACGGACGATGTAAACCGCGTAGTTGGTAACGTAACGCTGAAATATTCTCCTTTTGAATGGCTGAACTTTACCTACCGCCCAGGTATCGACGTATATTCTGATACCCGTAAGCAGTATTTTGCTATCGGATCTGCAACGGTTTCTACAGGTCGCGTACTGCATGACCTCTACAATGTAAACCGTTTCAACGCCGACCTGATCGCCAACGCACGCCGCGACCTGACCGAGTGGCTCGGCCTGTCGCTAACCCTGGGTCACCACATGCGCTCATTTAGCAACCTCAACATCTACACACAGGGTGATGGTCTGGTGGTGCCTGGTTTCTACAACATGGCTAACGCCGGTAGCGTGCTGACGACAGAAACACTTCAGCGCTCACGCAACATGGCTGTATTCGGAAGCCTTGACCTCGAACTGTTTGACTATCTGTTCCTGAACGCAACCCTGCGTCGTGAGGCTGAAACCACACTGCCTGCTGAAAACAATACCTTTAACTACTATTCCGTAGGCGGTAGCTTTATCTTCTCCGAGCTTGCTCCTCTGAAGAACAACGCTATTCTGAGCTTCGGTAAACTGCGTGGTTCTTATGGTCTGGTGGGTCTGGGTTCTGCTTTCCTGTATGCTACCAGCACCAACTACGGTTCTGCTACAGTTACCGATGGATGGACGGATGGTATCATCTTCCCATACAATGGCCAGGCCAGCTTTACCCTCGGCGACGTACTGGGTAACCCCAACCTCAAGCCTGAGTTCCGTGGCTCTTTCGAGCTGGGTCTTGACCTGCGTTTCTTCAAGAACCGCCTCGGCCTCGACATCGCTTACTACCGTTCACAGTCCACCGAAATCATCCTGAGCGTACCGATTGACCCTGCCAGCGGTTACAGCAACTTCATCCAGAATGCTGCCCAGATGACCAACCAGGGTATCGAAGCGGTATTTAATGCTACCCCTGTTCAGACAAAGTCCTTTAGCTGGGACCTCAACGTGAACTTTACCCGCAACCGCAACAATGTGGACAAACTGGCTGATGGCGTGGATCAGGTATTCCTGGGCGGCTTTACCGGCGCTTCTACCCGTGCTGTGGTTGACTATGCTTATGGTACCATCTTCGGCTTTGGTTTCTACAAAGATGCTGAGGGTAACCGTGTGATTGACCAGGACGGATTCCCGCTGCTCGACCCGAATGAGAAGGCTTTCGCTTCCGCGCTGCCCGACTATCAGATCGGCATCCGTAACACCTTCAATTTCAAAGGCGTATCTCTCTCCGCGCTGCTCGACATCAAGCAAGGCGGCTTTATCTGGAACGGTACCCGCTCCGCTCTCTATTTCTTTGGTACACACCAGGAAACAGCTGATCTGCGCGGTACGACCACCGTATTTGAAGGAACCGTTGCCGAATATGACAGCGAAGGAAACCCTGTGCTGTATGACCACGACAACGATGCTTCTACCCCGGATCTGCCACGGGTAACCGGCGCAAATACCCAGGAAGTAACCCTGGACCAGAACTGGCTGCAGCTTGGCAACGCTAACGGTTTCTTTGGTAACAACACCGAAGATTTCGTAGAAGATGCAAGCTGGGTACGTCTGCGTGACGTTTCTCTCGGATACACCTTCCCTGCAGATTTCCTGGGCAAGAAAATATCTAACCTGAGCATCACCGCTACCGGCCGCAACCTCTTCCTGAGCACGCCTTACAAAGGCGTTGATCCTGAGACCAACCTTTATGGCGCTTCCAATGCCCAGGGTCTGGACTACTTCAACATGCCCAACACGAAGAGCTACACCGTTTCTGTGTCTGTCAGCTTCTGACCCATCTTTAATTTTTGTGTCTGAATTATGAAGAAATTCGCGTTGAAAACCATAGCAGTGATGATGATTGCCACCTTTGGCTTCGTTACAAGCTGCAATTTTGTAGATCCTGATCTGAACACAGATCCTAACAACCCGGCCGACGTTACCGTGAACCTCCTTCTGCCAACGGCAGAGGTGGGGATCGCCTACATCCTCGGCGGTGATGCAGGTCGTTATACGACCATCTGGACCCAGCACCACGACGGTGTGGACCGCCAGCACCTGGCTTACTCGGTGTATCAGCTTCTGGAAACAGACGTAGATGCGATCTGGGGAACGGCCTATGCCACCATTCTGCAGGACCTGAAACTCATCCGTGAAAAGGCTGATGCCAATGGCTCTCCTTACTATTCCGGTATTGCTAAGGTGCTGACTGCGATCACACTGGGAACCCTGGTGGATCTCTACAATGATATCCCTTACTCTCAGGCGCTGCAAGGTGCTGAGAATCTGACTCCTGCCTATGACACAGGCGCTCAGTTGTATGAGACCATCCAGAGCCTTCTGACAGAAGCCAAAACAGACTTTTCCCAGTCTGCAAGCGTGCTGAAGCCAGGCTCCGATGACCTCGTGTTTGCAGGCAACATGGCTAAGTGGACTGCCCTTGCCAACACCCTGCAGGCCCGTTACTGGCTGCACCTTTCTGAGATTGATGCTACTGCATATACCAAGGCACTGGCTGCCCTGGATGCAGGTGCAATCAGCGGAAACGCAGGTAGCGCGGATGTGAATTTCTTCTCAACCACAACCAACGCCAACCCCTGGTTCCAGTTCGACGACCAGCGGAATGACGTTCGTATGGGTAAATTCTTCATTGACCTGATGAACAGCATCAATGACCCGCGCATCACTGTGTTTGCAACACCTTCTTCGGGCACTACCTACACCGGATCTCCTGCCGGCGCTCCTGATGTAGCTGCTTCCGGTTTTGGTACACTCTATGGATCTGACAACTCTCCTGTGCCTCTGATGCTGTTTGCTGAAGCTAAATTTATTGAAGCTGAAGCCGCTTTCGGCACCAACGACAAAGCCCGCGCTGCTGCTGCACACAATGCTGCCATCGCCGCTTCGCTGGAGTACTCAGGCGTTTCGGATGCTGCTTTCCTCACGGCTCAGGCTTCTGAAACCGATGCGACCATTACCCTCGAAAAAATCCTCACCCACAAATACATCGCCCTGTACACCACACAGGAGCCATTTGTGGACTGGAGAAGAAAGGGTATCCCGAACCTGCAGCCTGCTGACGGTGAAACCCGCATCGCAACCCGCTTCCCTTATGCTCAGAGCGAGCGCCTTTACAATGCCCCTAACTACAAGGCAAATGTGACGGTGTTTGACAAAGTGTTCTGGGACAAGTAAGCAGGATGCTCATACATCTTACGGCAGGAAGAGGCAACTCTTCCTGCTTTTTTTATGCCCTTTTTGACCGTATGAGCCCTATTATGCAGGAAAACATGATATTATTTCATGTTAATATTCGTGTTTTCTTATATTACCTGTATATTACGGCCTTAATCTTACGTCCATCTCAAGGTTTTCTTTTATTTCTCTCTCATCTTTAATCCAAAGCTTTTCATGAGAAGACTTTTATTCTTTTTAGGTATCTGTCTGATGTCTGTGGCGATGCTGCGGGCGCAGACGATTGTCTCGGGGACAGTGACCGACTCTGAGAGCGGTGAGTCCATCGAAGGCGTAGCTGTGCTGGTAAAAGGTACCACGATTGGTATGTTTACCGATGCAAGTGGCAAGTATGCTCTCCAGGTTCCCGCCGGGGGAGAGGTGCTGGTGTTTACCTTTGTAGGTAAGGCAAAGCAGGAAATTGCCATTGATGGCCGCTCCTCTATTGATGTAGTGCTGTATGCCGAGGACCTGCTGCTCGACGAAGTGGTAGTAACCGCGCTGGGTATCAAACGCCAGGAGCGCGCGCTGGGCTACTCCGTACAGGAGTTGAAAGGCGAAACGGCCAATATCGTGCGCCAGACCGATGTGTCTTCTGCACTGGCCGGTAAAATCTCCGGTATCCAGGTACTGGGCCAGTCTTCTGCCAAGTTCGGTACCGCCAACATCCGCGTGCGGGGGGTAAACTCCATCACCGGTGGTAATCCACTCTATGTGGTCAACGGTACTCCGGTAGATGACGCAGGCGCGATCAACATGGATGATGTGGAAAACATCTCCGTACTGAAAGGCCCTACGGCTGCTGCGCTTTATGGACAGCGTGGCCAGGACGGTGTGATTCTGATCACCACCAAGTCTGCCCGCAACAATGGCGGTATCGGTCTGGAAGTCAACAGCACCACGCTGTTTGAAGGCCTGGCTGTGATGCCCCGTTTCCAGAACGAATACGGTGGCGGTTATACCCAGGACTGGAGCACGTTCAGCTACAATCCCGGCGTTCACCCCGATTCATGGGCTGCTTTCGACGGCCAGAAAATCGTGGAATACTATGCGGATGAAAGCTGGGGCCCAAAACTGGACGGCACCCTCTATCGCCCCTGGTATAGCTGGTATCCCGGCCCGGACTTCGGCAAAGAGGTGGCTTTCTCCCCTCAGCCGGACAACGTCCGTGATTTCTACAACACAGGTGTGCAACTGAACAACAACATCGCCCTCTCCAAGAGTGGTGAAAACTTCTCCGTGCGCCTGTCTTACACCAATGTAAACCACAACGGTGTTGTGCCTAACACCTTCCAGGGCCGCGACCTGATGAGCGCCAACACCCGCTGGGACCTCAACAAGCGCCTGTCGGTAGACTTCAACATCAACTATGTGGATGAAGAAACCCGCAACCGCCCATTTGACGGCTACTCCAACCAGACCGTAGGTTCCTTTAACCAGTGGTTCCAGCGTCAGATGGACCTGACCCAACTGAAGGACTACAAAAACGCAGACGGTTCTTTCCGTTCATGGAACCTCCTCGGCTCGAACGACTACGATCCGGCTGATCCGACAGGTTTCCTGCGCCCGCTGTACTGGGACAACCCTTATACAGAGGTGTATGAAAACATTCGCGGTGAAAAAATCACCCGTCTGTATGGCAACTTCGGTCTGCGTTACAAAATCACAGACGACCTGAAAATCAGCGGTATCGCCCGTCGTAACCTGTACAACAGCATTACGGAGAGCCGCACCGCCTCAGGTACACTGAACCTCGATGCATTCTCTACAGGTACGCTGAAAAAGCAGGAAGACAACTACGAACTGTTGCTGGAATACGGACATCAGTTCGGAGACTTCGGTCTTCAGGCCAGCGCAGGAGGTAACGTTCGTCATAACACGGTAAGCAGTACCTTCCTGGGTACGGTAGGTGGTCTTACGATCCCTAACCTCTACAACATCAGTGCTTCCAAAGACCGTCCTACCACCTCTAACTTCTTCAGTGACAAGCTGGTACGCAGCGTGTACGCACTGGTAGGCCTGAGCTACAAAGAGCTGCTCTACTTAGACGGAACCATTCGTAACGACTGGTCTTCTGCTCTGCCTGTGGACAACAACTCCTATCTCTATCCTTCGCTGTCCGGTAGCTTTATCTTCAGCGAGCTGACCAAAAA
>RDXT01000130.1 GCA_004292985.1 Bacteroidota bacterium | reverse complement strand
TGGAATGGATGTGATCGGCTGCGAAGGAGGAAATCTCTCTCCTGCCGAGGTCTTCCGCCCGCAGGAAATGGAGGAACTGATCAATGACCTCAGCCGCACATATGATTACATCCTGATCGAAGGGCCTGAGCTGAATCAATATGCCGATTCGCGTGAACTGGAGCGCTATGTGGAGCGGGTATTGCCGATTTTCTCTTCCATGGACAGCATCAGCGAAACCGACCGCGAGTCTATCGCCTGGCTGAAATCCCTGGGCGACAAACTCTGTGGCTCCGTGCTCAATCAGGTGGACATCCGTAACCTGGACCTCTGATGCACAGGGTCTTGCTGGAAATCTGCACAGATGGAATTGCCTCTGTGCAGGCAGCCCTCGACGGAGGCGCGGACCGGATCGAACTGTGCAGCAGCCTTCCGCTGGGAGGTCTTACCCCTGGTATCGGGCTGGTGGAAGCCAGCCTTTCCCTTTTTGGCCCGCAGGTGATGGTGATGATCCGCCCCAGGGGAGGAGATTTTTTCTATTCAGATGCCGAATTCGAAGTGATGAAGCGCGAGGTACGGGCGGTAAAAGCTGCCGGAGCCGCAGGCGTGGTACTGGGCCTACTGCTGAAAGACGGGCAGATAGACCTTATGCGCACGCAGCAGCTTGTGGCCCTGGCGCGGCCTTTGTCTGTTACGTTTCACCGGGCCTTTGACCAGGTCCCGGACCCCGAAAAAGCCTTAGAGGCGCTGATTCTCGCCGGAGCTGATCGCGTACTCACCTCCGGGCTGGCTCCGGATGCCCTTTCGGGCAGCGCCATGATCGCGCGCCTTCAGCAGCAGGCCGCAGGCCGGATCGCTATCCTTGCCGGGGCAGGTATTCTCCCTGAGAATGTAGCACAACTGGTGCGGGATACGAACATCCGCGAGTGTCACGCGAGTGCCAAAATCAGCCGGGAAGGGCAGATGGCCTATCGCCGCCCCGGCGAGGTGTATGGCTGGCAGGAAAGTCACGCAGATACGGTGCGGCAGATCAGGAAGCAGCTCGACGAGCTGGAACTGGGGCATTTCATGGCCTGATTTTTCGCCGGACTACCCGCAACTCACTGCACGCAAGCCGAAGTCCGGCGGAGCGGAGGGGCCAGACCCATTTTAAGGCCTGACGACCAGCGTGCGGGTCACCGACTGCCGGGCTGTCCGGAAGTGTACGAGGTAGAGGCCCGGTAACAGAAGCCCGGAAGAAAGGCTGTGCTGACCTGCCTCCATGTCTTCATGATACACCCGCTGCCCCTGCGGCGTCAGAATCTCTATGCTGCCCGCTTCGCTGATTCCGATTTGCACATCGGACTGGGCCGGATTGGGATATACGCGGAGTTCAGGCGTAAATGACACAGTGTGGCGTGCCTCCGCAACCGCAGAATAGGAAAAATGACCATCTATATCCACCTGGCGAATGCGGTAATATGAGCGGCTGCCGACGCGGAGAGGCGCTTCATCTACAAAGGTATAGGTCACTTTCTGCTGATGTCCGCCAATACTTGGCACATTTCCCAGCACCTCAAAGATGCTGCCGTCGGATGAACGTTCGACCACAAAATAATCGTTTTGTATTTCGCTGTACACAATCCAGTTGACACGGACCGTCTGGTATTCGCTGAGCGCTTCGATCTCTCCGAACTCTACCGGAAATGCCTGGCGCAGGTTGCTCGAACAGGTGCTTTTGACATCGTCGCGCAAGAGGGCACTGACCACCTGAAAAACGACTCCGCTGCCAAGTGAACCTCCCTGAAAGTCGAGGCCGCCTGCGGGCAGACCCGTGTCATGAAAACTCATCTGAAAGTTTTGTCCAAGCTTGCCTCCGCCATTGTTGCGGGTATCGCCGGTAAAGCGAAAGCTGCCATAGCCCCGGATATCGCCGTTGTTCACAAACTGTGTGCCTTGTATATGTCCGGCCTGGCCGTTGTTAAAGATTGCTCCGCTGTTGTTCTGAAAACGCCCCCCACTCACCAGCAGCAAAATATTGCCATTGTTGGTAGCTGTCCCACTGTTGTTGAAGTTGCCGTCCATAATCAGCGAGCATTCGTTGGTGAGGGTGCCTCCGGAGTTTACATTAATCTCGTTGCTGGCGATCAGAAAGCCGGTATTCACAGTGGCACCGCTGCTCGCATAGCTGCCTGAAATGATTGTAAATCCCTGATTTTCAAATCGTTCGCTGTTGCTGTTTGCATTAAAATTGCCCTGAACGATCACCGAGTCTTCATTGATAAGGGTAGAGCCGTTGGAGAGGGTAAGGTTGCTGGTAAAGACCAGATGACCCGTGCCGAGGTTCTGGATATTGCCTTTGGCGTTGAAGTTGATGCTGTTGGAAATGGTCATGCGTCCATAGTTCTGGATGGTCTGTCCATTTGCCACAAAATTAAATCCATTGGAAAAAGTAACCCGGCCATAGTTCGTCAGGGTTCCGCCGAAGTTATTGAAGTTAGCACCCTGGATACGGCCCCCGGAGCTTACACAGACCGATGTATTGGAGAAATTACCCCCATTGATATTCCCTGAAAACGTAACCCCGCTGGGAATGCATACCCTTTGATTGCTGCTCAGGTTGTAGGATTCTGTACCTGTAACGGAGGTATATGTGCAGCCGGAGCATGACTGGGCATGCAGAGACACGTTTAACCCTATAAAAGAGAGCGCAAAAAGAAGGATAAGGGTAAAAAAGCGGTTCATGATTTGAATATTTATGTGTTAGATATTGCGAAAATTAGCATTGATTGAACGGTTGTGCAATCTATAAGTCTCTATTTTCGCGCGAATGGGCACTTCCTCTTTCCCGATAGCTCAATCTGACACATAACTTGCAGGTAAGATTTAGGCAGCAGGTGTAAAAAAACAGGCAGGGCAGCCTTTTCAGACTACCCTGCCGATGGATCTTAAAACCCCTCTTAGGTCTTAGTTGAAGATATAGCGGATGCCGATCTGCATCTGCCATACGTCGCTCAGAGAGTTGGTGTAACGGTAGCTGCTGCTCAGCAGGTTGGTGCCGAGGTTAGCAAAACGATACACAGGCTCGCCGGCAGCATTTACGCCACGGGCAACCAGTGGACGGTTGTTGATCACCTGCTGGCCTACACCCCACTTGCTGTTCAGCAGGTTGCCGAAGTTCAGCACGTCAGCGCGGAGCTGGATAGAGTTGCGTTTGCCACCTACATTGAAGAAAGGCTCAACCACAAAGTTCAGGTCCATACGGTTCAGCCATGGGAGGGTGAAACCGTTGCGCTCAGCATATCCGCCGCGGATAGAGTTCAGATACTCGTCCTGAGAGATATAGGCTTCGAAAGCAGCTTCCTGCTGTTCGACGGTGAAGGTAGCAGAACCAGAGGTGTACTGCTGGAAGTTCAGTTCAGAAGCAGTGGTCGGCACGTAGATCAGTTCGTTGTTGAAAGCACCGTCGCCATTCATGTCGCCGTTATAGACATAGCTGAAACGGCTCTGGTTGCGGCCTTCATAGAAGATACCCACCTGGAGAGCGAGAGCGTTGAACAGCTCTTTGCGGTAGCTCAGGGCACCGATTACGCGGTGGCGCTGGTCGCCGTCAGCAAAAGCCAGGGCAGCATTGTTAGGATCGAATCCGATCGGGTTGCCGGTCCATGAACCCACAGCGATAGAACCTGCGTTGGTGATGTTTTTAGCTTCGCCAAAGTTGTAGGCAGCTTTCACATACAGACCATTCTTGAAAGGACGCTCAAGCTGGAGGGTAACAGAGTACGCATATCCCTGCTTGGTGTTGGTCAGCACAACAGCGGTAGAGATGTTGTTGTTGATGGTAGCGTCGAGGTAACG
>RDXT01000129.1 GCA_004292985.1 Bacteroidota bacterium | reverse complement strand
ATTTTTCAATTTCTACAAGAGCAAATTCAGGTAGAATAAAATTATGAAAAGATAAAATAGGCCTGTAACCTCCTTTGCCGCTAATGAGAATACTCATCAAAACATTAGCATCAATCACAAAATCTATCATCGCGTAATAATATATTTATATCTTTCTTGCTTCCAGGCCAAATGCCGGGCTGTTTGCCATTCCTTATCGTTTTGAAGGTCAATTGTTTTCAAATCCTCCAGTACATCTTGGGCTGCGGCTTTTAACAGCATCTTTTTTACAAAGTCCTGCAAATATTGTTCTACTTCCTTGTAGCCAAAAGTCTGAACCAAACTTTCCTCCAATTGTATCTTGAACTCTACCATAGTATTCCAGATTTTACTCACGCTAACTTACGAATTATTTGTCAAACGTAAACACTTTTTTGCGCACAAATCGTCCTGCACGGGTTAGGATGTCCCCTCACCTCACCATCCCAAAGGCCTCCCGCTGGGCCTGCGTAAGCTGATAAAAAGGCACTTTTTTAATGTCCTGGTAAATGGCATCGGGCACGCGCCAGCGGATCGCGTAGCCGTCATTGGACGCCGTGATCAGGTGGCTGCCGTCGGGTGAAAAGCGGGCGGAATTGACTGCGTCGAGGTGGGGATATATCGCCAGGAGCTGTGCTTTGGGACCCCAGAGGCGGGCGCTGTTGTCCTGGGAGGCGGTGAGGATGTGTTTGCCGTCGGGAGCAAAAACCAGCGATTTTATATTGCCCTTGTGGCTGAGGCTATCTAAAGCGCGGCCCTTGCTGTCCCAGATTTTGACGCGGTCCGTAGCGGTCAGGATCCGGCGGCCATCGGGTGAGAAACAGGCCATCAGCACCTTGCTATGGTCATGGAATACGTGCAGGGGCACTCCGCTGGCATCCCATAGGCGGGCGGTGCTGTCGTAAGAGGCCGTTAATAGCTGCTTGCC
Organism: Bacteroidota bacterium; assembly: GCA_004292985.1. Classification (GTDB taxonomy): domain Bacteria; phylum Bacteroidota; class Bacteroidia; order J057; family J057; genus RDXT01. The sequence continues at coordinate 2,881 of RDXT01000129.1, read as the reverse complement.
GTCGGGCGAAAAAACTGCTGTGGAAACTTCACCTGGATGCCGGAGCCGCTGAAGATCATGGCCTTGCAGGGTCCAGAGATAGGCGCTGCTGTCCGAAGACGTGCAGAGAATCCGCTTGCTGTCGGGCGAAAAAGCTGCATACAGCACCTCGCCCCCATGCCGGAAAGAATCTACCGGAGAGCCGTCTGCGGTCCAGAGCCGCGCCGTGCTGTCAGTCGAGGCGGTCAGGATCAGGGTGCCGTCAGGAGAAAAGAGGGCTTTTTTCACCTGATCTTTGTGTGGTAACACAATGACCCGCGAAGTAGCGGGTATCCAGAGGCGGGCTGCGCCATCGCGCGAGGCTACGATAATCCGTTTGCTGTCGGATGAAAAGGCGATTTCGTTGGGCACTCCCTCCAGCGGCAGCGTATCCTTGCGCTGGCCCGACATATCCCACAACTGGAGTACATTGTTGTAGTTTGCCGTCAGAATCCATTGATGATCCGGCGAAAAAACAGCCATCTGAACAGGCGCGCCATTGGAAGGTAAACGGTGAAGGTAAGGACGCGAAAAATCCCAGCGTTTGGCGCTCCGGTCTGTGGATGAAGTCAGGATGCTGTTTCCATCGGGAGCAAATGCCACCTTCAGTACCTGACCCGGATATACGAAACTGCGCAGCAGGCGGCCCGCATCATCCCACATCGAAATGCGGCTGGAATCGCCATAAGAAACGGTCAGAAACTGCTTTCCATCCTGCGAAAAAACCGAAAAAGCGACTGTGGAAAGAAATGCGGAGTCTGTCAGGGGTACCGAATAGTTTGTGCCTTCTTTCTCTGCAAAATTGGGGATAATCCGGGTGCCATCGGTCGAGTAATTGTGCAAAAGGGCTGTTTCAGGCACCGTATCGCGGTCCACCTGTTTTCCGTTGAGTTCCCAGAGAAACACCGAGTCTCTCGTCAGGGTCAGAATTTGTTTTCCATTGGGCGAAAAAGCCGCATCCCGCACCTCCACAACATGTCCGAAGTCCCGGACTTTTTTGCCGTTCAGGTCCCAGAGCGTCGCGCTGCCATCTTCCGAAGCGGTGAGCACCTGGCGGGCATCTGCGGAGAAAACGGCGCTGTTTACATTTTCGAGATGAAGATAGGTCGTTGAGTAAAAAGGCGTCAGCGACTGGCTGTGAAAAATATCGCTGAGCGCCTCCGTGACCGTTTCCGAGGATCGCTGTCCGAGGATATGGTAGGCCTCCCAGGCAATGCTCATCGCGAGGGTATTGTCGGTTTTGGCCACTTCCCGCGCCTTAAAAGCCAGTTGATTGGCCTGTGCGTAGCGGTAATTGCGCTCGGCAACCTGCCACTGCCAGGCCGACAAGCCACCGGAAGAAACAATCACAAACAACAGCGCCAGCCGCACCAGGCGGTTGCGCCGGCGGTCTCTCGCGGCTTTTTGCTTGCGTTGGCGGCTGACTTCGAGTAGGCGGGTTTCGGCATCCGTAAACTGGCGCATTCCCTCCGCGCCTTTTTCTACCATCTCCAGATCGCCCTCATCGAGCCATACATCGTTTTCATTTGCCTGAAACTCACCGATTTTGCTGTTCAGGATGCGGGACGCCTGCTGCCCCGGACTGACAGAAACGCTATAGCCCCGCACAACGACCGGCGCGAGAAAATTGTGGGCCAGCGAAGTACCCTGCGGATATACATCTGTCAGCAGGTAGAAATCCCTGCATCTGGCTGTGAGCGTCTCTGCCAGCTCGCTGCGGCTGCCATAAATGCCGCGTAACTCTTCCGAATCGAGGCTGTCGGCTGTCCCAAGCGCGGTTGTGTGGCGGTAGAGCAGGTCGAGCACCAGACCCGACTGTACCACATCACTTCGCCATTCGGTCAGCCGCTGTATCTGCTGCTGAAAAAAGCGGTCCATGATTTCGCCCGAATGTTTGCGCTGCTGGTACATGCGCAGGGTCATGCGGGGCGCTTTGGGGTTTTCGGCCAGGGCAGCCTTCCAGAGTTCTGTCATCAGCACCTGAAGCATCGGAGCGACCAGCGAGGTCTCGCCTTCGAGCAGATCACCTGCCAGTGTTTCGGGGAGGTTGCTGTTGCTGCTGTTTTCGATTTGCAGGCGATAATAGTCGCGGGTCGCAGGTACCTGCGTGATTCCCTCGATGGCCTCGATCACATTTTCCCAGCCCATCGGCGTAAGAAACATCTCCGAAAAGGGCACTTCCGCCGAGCGGAGCAGTTTCGATACAGGCTCGTGGTGCGCCTCGCGGAGGCTGAGGATGAGTTTACCCCGGATGGGTTTCTGATCGGGTATTTCGTCAAAAATACTGTGCAGCGCCTGCAGAAACTCCTCCCATTCGCCCTCCAGCGTACGCGGCTCGTCGAGGATCAGCACCAGGGGCTTGCCTGTCTTCTCTTCGATCATACGCCAATAAGCAGAGAAAGCGAGCGATGCGCCGGACAGTTGCGTAAGGTTGCGCAGTTCTTTTTCCAGCACTTCGCGGGCAAATCCCGTACTGGCTGCTACCGACTGCTGAAGCTCCGCGATCTTGGCTTCCAGGGCCGCCTGATCCTGTGGAGCCACCTGCGGCAACCCGTGCTCAGTCCCCACCTCGCGAAGGGCCTCAGCGAGGGCCTCTGTGAGCGTACCTTGCTGATAGCGGATATAGCCGACAGCGTAGCGCGATTCAATGCGGGGCATCAGGCCCGCCACGAGCAGGGAGGTTTTGCCGATGACCGCCTTTCCCGAAAACAAAATGACGGGCTGTACATCGCTGAGTTGGTTATATAGCCTGCGGATATCGGCCCCCCGCCCAAAAAAGACGGCAGCCTCTTCGCGCTGGTAACTCTGAAGCCCTGCGTAGGGTATTTGCGGAAGTTTGCGGTAATAGGCCTGCGGAAGTTCG
>RDXT01000823.1 GCA_004292985.1 Bacteroidota bacterium | reverse complement strand
CTCCTTACTTCTTACGGTACTGATACCCGCAGAACCTACAGGAGATCTGAAGGCCCATGCCTCACCCCTGAACATAAGCCAGGAACCCGCTTCGAGCTGGAACCTGGGTAGTAAACGATAGCGCAGCGTCAATGGAATGCGCAGAACAGAAACGTGTATAAATTCCTTCCTGCTGCTATACCCTTCATCGCTATACTCTAATTCCGACTGAAAAGCCCATTTTTTCCAGGTATAGTTCCCCCATAGGCCCCCGGACAACCCCATATTAGCCCATTCGAAAAAATATTTGTCGCCATTACTACCCCAAAAGTAGAGGCTACTCACATTCGCCCCGCCCTTCACGCCTACCTGCACCTGCGCGGAGGAAGCCAGAGTCATCAACAAGATAAAGCTCAGTATCGTGGCTTTTTTCATGCCTGGAGTTGTGAAGGTTACTTTCTTTTACGCAGCAATAGCCATTCGGTATAGATCATGGCGGTAGATGTATATAAATGCCCTGTACCTCCGGAAACAAAACCGAGTACAGGGTCAATCTGGTCCGGGAAACGAAGGATGCCCGATATGCTGCTCAGTCCCTGGTAGTAGCGGATGCCAAAGCGGAAGCGCTGCCAGGGGGCGGCCATCAGCCCCAGATTTACCCCTATCTCTTTGGGCTTTTCATAAAGGGTTGGTACCCCCTGCTTTACTCCGTCCGCCCTTCTTAATGTCGCCCTGCCCCGAAGACTGAGTTCAGGGCCTGCCTCGACCCAAAAACACGAAAACATCCGGCGGCGTATGAGCAAAGGCGCGCTGTACACAGGACTCTGAACCCATGCGCGTGAGGAAAACAACACCTTGCCCCGGTCTGCATACTGCAACTCTAATTGTATAGCCCAGTTTTTCCAGGAATACGCCAGAAATGCCGCCCCATATATGCCGGGATTGGCACCTTGGGTATAGCCAATGGGCCTCAGAGGGCTGGTGTCTGTCATCTTGAGGTACACAAGATGGGCATTCCCTCCGCCCTTCACCCCCACCTGCACCTGCGCGGAGGCCATAAGTATCCCAGAGAGTACGAAGCTCAGTACAATAGCTTTTTTCATGACTGTAACGGTTTGCTGGCTGTCTATCTTATTTCAAAAAAGCCCACTCTATATAGACCATCGCAATGCGGCTGAGCGAGGTGGCTTTTTGTCCGGTCGGATTGCCCAGCGGATCGGTGAGAAGCACGTCGCCGGTTACGCTTTTAAGGCCATAATAGTAGCGGGCACCTGCTTTGAGGCTTTTAAATGGCGCTACAATCAGTCCCACGTTTACTCCAAGGTCAATGGTGCTGCTGTAAATGGTGCTGGCATCTATTTTCTGGCCGCTGACAATGCTTTGGGCAGAATAGAGAAATCCTGCTTCCGGGCCCGCTTCCACCCAGATCAGGGGAATCAGTTTGCGGCGCAGCATCACGGGCACACTCAGGTAATTGAGGTTGAGGTTTCCGGTAAGGTTTCCCGCGCTTACGGCAGCGCCGCGATTGGAGTAGAGTACTTCGGGCTGCAAGGCCCATTTTTCGCCTGCCAGCGCCAGGAAAACCCCAAAATGCGCACCCACTCCCATCGGATTCTGGGCGATAGCTGATGCCGAACCGTCAATATAATTCTGCACATCTTTAAGGCTCGCGCCGCCTTTGATTCCCAACTGAAGTTGTGCAGAGGCCGCACCTGCGACCAGAAGCATCATACCGAGCAAAAATGAGCGTTTCATATTCAAATAAAGTTAGCGGTAATACAGGCTCAATTTGCCAGATAAACACCGGATTTCAAACTGAATTTGTACTATTGCAGGTACATGTAGAAACAAATGCATATTCGCTCTCTTATGATGGTTTTCCGTACGTTTCTTCTGCTGTGGGTGCTGCTTTCGGCACACGGCCTTTATGCGCAGGCCCTGCTTCCTGCGCCGGGTACCTGGTATGTAACAGCGCCTTCGGGCATTAACCTCCGCAAATCTCCCGGAGCTACGGGCGAAAAACTCGTCTCTATTCCCTACGGACAGCAGGTGGAAGTGCTGAAAACAGATCAGCTGGAGCCTGACCAGATCGAAACCTGGATCGAAGGCTATTGGGTTAAGGTGAAATACCAGTCTTCGGTGGGCTATGTATTCAGCGCCTACCTATGCAAAATTCCGGCCCCTCAGGTGAGCATCAGCGCGGACTATTGCCAGGAAGAGAGCATTCTGATGGGGTTTTCATATCTGCTTCATGATTACGCAGAAAAGCACCTCAAGCCCCTGGGGGCATCCCGTATCCTGTATTCCAACGGCGTTACCGAACTGGGCTATGCAGAGACCAGCCGCCAGTCCTATTCTATGGATGTGGAGCTGGTGCATGAGCAACAGTACGAATCTGCTTCTTCCACCCTGCGTTTTACAGGCGATGTATATCAGGCCTATTCTTTTCTGGAGGCCCTGGTCCGCAACTGTCCGGGGATGAAAAGCAAAATACAAAATCCTGATATTCAGCGGGATAGCAATTCATTTATTTTTTACCTTCAGGACCCGGAGTCGCAGGGTTTTTATTTTCGTATCTCACAGATAGACGGTGCAACGGTACAAATCCGCATGCAGTCCGGCGCCTGATCCCCTACCCTATGTCAAGCATTCAAGCCCCCCGCCATATTGCCATCGCCGGAAATATCGGAGCTGGTAAGACCACGCTGGTCCAAAAACTTGCCGCCCACTACCGCTGGAAAGCCCTGCTGGAAGCTGTGGACCACAATCCCTATCTGGAAGATTTTTATGAAGACATGAAAGCCTGGGCTTTTCCGCTTCAGATTTTCTTTCTGCACAGCCGATTTAACCAGATGATCGAAATCCGGCGTTCGCCGCAAACGATCATTCAGGACCGCACCATCCACGAGGACGCGCATATTTTTGCCCGCAACCTGCGCGAATCGGGCTACCTCAGCGAGCGCGATTACCAGAACTATTTCAGCCTGTACCAGTCCATGAGTTCAGTCGTCGAGCCGCCCGACCTGCTGATTTATCTCCGGGCGAGTGTGCCGAGGCTCATCGAGCAGATCGCCCGGCGGGGCCGCGCCTACGAAAGCGCCATTTCCATCGGTTACCTCCAGGACCTCAACCGCCTCTATGAAGAGTGGATTGCGGGCTATACAGATGGAAAAGTGATGATCATTGACATCGAGCACCTCAACTATCTCGATGATGCAGAGGATTTCGGGAAGATTTTACAGCGGATTGAGGGGGAATTGTTTGGGTTGTTTTGACCCCCTCACGGCACCGGATCATATCCGCTCCCGCCCCAGGGGTGGCAGCTCGATATACGCTTCACTGCCAGCCAGCCGCCTTTGAAGGGGCCGTGCTTTTGAATAGCCTCCACCGCATACTGCGAGCAGGTGGGCGTGTAGCGGCAGGACTGCGGGAAAAAAGGCGAGATCATGTACTGATAGATCCGGATCAGCACCACAAAAAAGCCCGAAATCAGTCGTCGGATCATAGAATCGTCATGAGATTTGCCAAAGTAAACAGAAAGTCTGTACTTTACCCATATCTCTTACGTATCTGATATGCTCCGGTTTTCTTTTTTCCTGCTCCTGGCGGGCATCGGCACAGGCGTTTTTGCCCAAAGCCCCTTTAAAAATATCCTCCTCGACGACAAAGGCGAAGGATACAACCCCTGCGAGCCCAGCATTGCCATCAACTTCAGTAATCCGGACAATATCGTCGCCGGCGCCATCCTCAACCGGGTATATACCAGTCTCGACGGAGGGAAAACCTGGCAAACCCAGGGCCTGAAATCCAGTTATGGCGTATTCGGCGACCCCTGCGTGGTTTCAGACTATGAAGGGAATATTCACTACCTGCACCTGAGCGATCCCAGCCAGAAAGGATGGAGCAGCCCCACCATTCTCGACCGCATTGTATGCCAGAGTAGCAGCGATGGTGGGGTAACGTGGAACAACGGCGGCTTTATGGGCAATTTCCACCCCAAAGACCAGGACAAAGAGTGGGCCGTTGCAGACCCCAAAAGCGGTAGGCTCTACACCACCTGGACACAGTTCGACAAGTACGACAGCCCCGACACAGCAGATAAAAGCAATATCTATTTTGCCGCCTCAAAAAAGCAGGGGGCCAAATGGAGCAAGGCCGTCCGGATTAATGAAGCTTCGGGCGACTGCCTCGACGACGATGCCACCACCGAGGGCGCAGTACCCGCAGCCGGTCCCAAAGGCGAGGTATATGTGGCCTGGGCATTAAATGAAAAAATCTACTTCGACCGCTCCACCGATGGCGGAAAAACCTGGATGGACAAAGACATCGTAGCCGCAGAGCAAAAAGGCGGATGGTCGCTCGATATTCCCGGCATCAACCGCTGCAACGGCATGCCCGTAACCGTCTGCGACCTCAGCCAGGGTCCCAACAGAGGCACCCTCTATATCAACTGGAGCGACCAGCGAAATGGCGAAACAGACACCGACGTGTGGAACATCAACTCCACCGATGGCGGTCTCACCTGGTCCCAGCCCGTGCGCGTCAATGACGATGCCCCTGGTCGGCAGCAGTTTCTGAGCTGGCTCACGGTGGATCAGACCACCGGATATTTGTATTGTGTGTTTTACGACCGACGCGACTACAGCGACCTGCGCACGGATGTGTATGTGGCTGTTTCGACCGATGCAGGCAAGACCTGGAAGAATGTCAAAATCTCCGAAAAGGCCTTTACGCCCCAGAAACAAACTTTCTTTGGCGACTATACCAATATTGCAGCCCACGCCGGACGCATCTGCCCCATCTGGACCCGCATGGACAACCAGCGCACCAGCGTGTGGACATCTGTGATCCGGCAGGAAGATTTGTTGGGAAAATAAAATGCTTTTACCAACTTTGAAGTCCTATTCATAGATGCAGGAGGAAATTGTGAACAACGGCCCAAAATCAACGGATCTGAATCTTGAGATCGCGCGTCTTCAAAAAGACATCGGGCGCAAGCTCGACGTATCTCTCGACAATCTGATCTTTAACTACTCGGCTTCGGGCGACCATATCAAGCTGGAGCTTTTTACCATTAATCCCCGCCACGACCAGTCTTTTCTGTTCCACACGGTCATGGGCAAAGACAAGGTAGAGGCGCTGGAGCAACTGCTCGATTATGTGCTCAAAACACACAATAAAGAGCGCTCTTATACCGTGCAATGGTCGAAGAAAGGGGCCGGGGAACTGCATACTTCCTATTTCCGCGCCCGTGATATGTACGATGTGCTGGAAAAGTTTTACCGGGGCCGCGAAAAGGATGAGTACGTGGTGTTTTCGGTAACAATGAACCCCATCGCATAAGCTCACACTCCGCCACGGGCTTTTGAGGGCGCAGGCAGGGGGTCAAAATCTTCTTTTTTCCGGTTCAGCCATTCCAGCGAGGCGCGGTACATCAGGTTTTCGCGGTCAAACGGCGGCAGGTGCAGCTCTTCGATCATCGCGCCGATCTCCAGGTCTCCCAGTGGGAAAGGATAATCTGAGCCGACCATCACGCGGTTGGAACCGATGTTATTGATCACATAGCGCAGCATGTGGGGGTCGTGGGTAATGCTGTCCACCCAGAAGCGGCCCAGGTATTCGCGGGGGTTGATGTTGTTGTCAATGGCCACGAGGTCGGGACGCTTGTTAAATCCATGCTCGATCCGCCCGATGGTGGACAAAAAAGTACCTCCTGCATGTGCGTAGCAGACCCGCAGACGCGGAAACTGCTCAAAAACCCCGCTAAAGAGCATCGAGCAGATGGCGCGGGTGGTCTCCGCAGGCATACCGACCAGCCAGGGTAGCCAGTAGCGCTCCATCGAAGCCTTGCCCATCATGTCCCAGGGATGCACCAGAATGCACATATCCAGTTCTTCGCAGGCCTGCCAGATGGGGGTAAACTGCGGTTCGGACAGGTTGAGGTTGTTGATGTTGGAGCCAATCTGAATGCCGTCGAGATGCAGCTCCTTTTTGCAGCGGGCAATTTCCTGCACGGCCAGGTCGCTGTCCTGCATGGGCACCGTGGCCAGACCGACAAAATGGCGGGGGTATTGGGTGCAGACAGCGGCCAGATGATCGTTGAGGTAGCGGGAAATATCGAGGGTATCGGCAGGTTTGGCCCAGTAGCTGAAGAGTACCGGAATTGTGGAGACCACCTGCACCTGGCAGTTGTGATTTTCGTACTCCAGCACCCGGATCTCCGGATCCCAGCAGTTGGCGCAGATTTCACGAAAAAATACGTCTCCCCGCATCATGTTTGCATAGCCGGGGCGGTAGTGGTCGAGGTGGATAAAATCGCCGTAGCCAAACTTTTCGGTCCAGCGGGGCAGATGTTCCGGAATGATATGAGAGTGAGAATCAATCTTTAGCATGGGGGAAGGGCATTCATTCTCCCTGCAATTTCTTGAAAATTCTTGTGCCGAAAGAATTTTTCTTTTCCGGATTCCCTGAATTTATCTACATTTGTGCCCTGTCAAAAGAAAGAGACTGTCATGCCAAAAAAATTCACCAAAAAAGAGCAGGTACTGCTTGGCCGGGCTGCCCGCCGCGCACATTCCCTGAAAGTTGCCCCTAAGGCAAAGAATGTCGTTTCCACCTGGGAAAACAAAAACTACCCTGTGATCCAGTCTCTTGAGGCTAAGATCAAGGCAGTTAAGTAACATAGTTCGGGCGAAGCTGTTGTAGAGGCGTACCACGTACGCTCACCGCTTTTTCTGTTAGATATATGCCGTAGATGCGTGTTATACGTGTCCGGCATTTTTCTATTGGTAATGCACCGTAGCTGCGTATCATATACGCTTCCAGCTTTTTCTATTGGCGATGCACCGTGGCTGTGTATCACGTACGTTTTCAGCTTTTTTTATTGGCTTATGTGATAAGCCGCTACGGGATATTGTAGCTGCGTATCATAATCATATAGGCTTCCAGCTTTTTCTATTGGCGATGTACCGTAGCTGCGTATCACATACGCTTCCAGCATTTTCTTTTGGCTTATGTGATAAGCCGCTACGGGATGGTGTAGCTGCGTATCATATACGCTTCCAGCTTTTTCTATTGGCTTATGTGATAAGCCGCTACGTGATGGTGTTTTTTGTGTTTATTCCGGGCAAACAAACTCGCACTCCAGCGCAATGATGTGGTCCAGCTCCAGCAGGGAAGCCAACGCCAGCTGGGTATAGTTCTGGGAAGAATTGCGGAACCCTCCGTATTCAGTCTGCCATATCTGCTGAATCAGGCTCATGCCACCTGCTTTGGGAGCGATGGTCCGCAGCACACCCGCCACATTTGCAGCCCCTGCATGATATACGTGCAGCACCAGCAGGCGGCACCACAATTCATTTTCGTCATACACAAGTCCCTGAGCCTCAAGGATGCGCTTCGTTTCGGGGACACAGACCCGGCGGATAAAACGGGCGGCGGCGGCGGCGCATTTTTCAAAATTTTCCCGCTCATCCACCACTTTATTCACCACCAGGCCCTGCGAGATGGCCACCGATTTCATGAGCTGAAAAGAGCCGTAGGCGCCTTTGTTGGAGTAGCGCACCCGGCCCGGGCTTTCGATCAGCAAAATGGCCTGCGCAAACCAGGGATTCGTTTCCTGCTGGTTAAATATTTCAATGGCGCGCGTAATGCCGGGAATCACCAGCCGATGCTGATAAAAGTCGCTTTTGCCCGTGGTAATATAGAGCTGGCAGGTGCCGGGCAGGCAATAGAGGGAACGTACGCTGTCTTTAAAAAAGGCTTTCTGGGTCGAACTGAGGCGGTCGTAGCTTTTGACCGGGATAATATCCACCACAGAGCGGGTTGCTGCAACGTTGATCACAGCGGAGTCTGGAGGCAGATTCATCACCTGCCGCCAGAAGCGCGGCTGGGCCAGCGTATCCCAGCCCTGTCCATACAGCACAGGGTCATGCACAGCGCGTGCAGAAAGAGAATCTTTGTCTGCCAAGAAGGTAACTATCTGATGTTGAGCTTTTAAGCTATACATGGAACACAGCAGCAACACCACAGACAATACAGGGGGGCGGAAGGAACGAGTCTGAATGGACTTTGGCACAGTTAACAGGCGTTTTATCAGTTAAGCGAATATAGCAAATTCCGGGCTTTTTTTGAAGGGTTGCGCAAGAAAGCAGGAAATTTCATCGCAGATTCAGCTATCTTGTACTACATTGGGAAAGGAATTTAACCTCAGTCTGATTGTTGAAAAGGCCATGAAAAAGCGTCTGATGCTGGGGCTGGGAGCCTCCTTCCTGCTCTTTGCCAGCGTACCTTTTTTTGCTGCCCGGCAAGAAAAAAAGCACCCTGCCTGGACCACAGACTGGGTTAGCATGCCTGTGCCGGAAGCTGCGCCTGCTACCCTCCATGACACCTGCCTGCAGATCATCCGCGACAGTACTTTATACAACGAAAACTGGGACACCCTCCCGCAACCCCGCTTCTGGCGGCATGCCATGCGTATCGGACCCGACTCGGTGATTGTGAACCGCGCCTCCAACCGCCAGATCCTGGGGTATATGACGACTGACTTCTGGAACGGAAAAAACAAGAAGGAAAAAAAGCAATACGAGGACAGCATCCGCAGCCGGTATGGTATGTTAAGCTCCGAAGAAATCTATTTTACCACCGGCCGCAGCCATTTTTACCGGTTTCGCGAAGTGCTGCCCCAGATAGATGAGGCGATTCCGATGTTTACCGAGACCAACGTGGACCCCTGGTACGCCCAGTCTATTTTATTGATAGAAAGCCCCGGAAGGCTCGAATTCTCCACAGATGGAGCCTATGGCGCATTCCAGTTACTCAAAGGCGTGGCCCGCGACATGGGCCTCGTCGTCAATGACAGCGTAGATGAACGTGCGGAGTTCGACCGCTCTGCCTGCGGAGCCGCCCGCCTGATCCATGAAATCTGTCTGCCCTACACACGCGACATTTGCCGGGAAATGGGACTGAGTTACCGTGAAGACGAGCTATGGTTCCGCCTCCTGGTGATGCATGTTTATCATGCGGGTGCGGGCAATGTGCGAAAAGCCCTGCGAAAATCACCGCCCCGCAAGGGAGGCCCCGAAGTCATCCTGGGCCTTTGGAAAACCGACCACCGGAGATTTGGCAATGCCTCCCGCAATTATTCTCAGATTATCCTGGCCGCCCAGATGGAACTTTTTGAGATTTTGAGCCAGGAAGGCATCCGTTGCCCTGGCGAATAAGCCTGACCTTGCCTCCCGAATACGATCTGTATGACCCTCCTCCTCTCCTCTCCCCTACAGGTGACCTATGCACGCATCGTGCTGCCGGGCGAGTTTGAACCCGGCGAGCATTGGTACCCCAAAGCGCTTAATGCGCAGATACACCCCCTCGTGGCGTTTTTCCTCAATATGAGCGCAGAGCGCATCAGCAACCGCTACTGCCACCTCAACCCGCAGGTCAACCGCCAGAAACTGGCGGAACTGATCAACTATCAGCCAAAATACCTTACCCACGCAGGCGCGGACCTCTTTCACGTCACCAATGCCAAAGGCTACCGGCGGATGGTGGTGATCGAAACCAACTCATGCCCCTCAGGCCAGAAATCCATGCCCCTGCTGGACGAAAACCAGGAGCAGGGCGGCTACCGGCAGTACATTGAGCAAACGCTGAAGTACCATCTGCGGCAAAAAAGACCCAAAATGAATGGTAGCCTGGCGGTGATTTACGACAAAAATCCGATGGAGGCCTCCGGCTATGCCGCTGCGATGGCCGATGCCTTCGGAGAACCTGTGCTTTTCGCTCCTTTTTATGAAGAGGATGCCGACCCGCCCGTGCGCTTCACAGACCATATCATGGAGGTGCGCGACGAATATGGCCGCTGGAATCCCATCCGTGCAGCTTTCCGCTATGTAACACAGCGCCCCTGGAACCGCATTCCCGTGTATAGTAAAACGCTGATATTCAACCCCATCGTATCTTGTCTGGCAGGAGGGCGAAACAAGATGATGGCCGCCAAAGCCTATGAGTTTTTTAACGCCGACATCGCGCCGCATGGCCTGAAAATCCATACGCCGGAGACCGTCAGAGATGTGGGAAAGGCTGAAATCCCGCTCTGGGTGCGAAAAATGGGCGGCAAAGCTGTGGTAAAAGTCCCGTATGCCAATGCCGGACAGGGGGTATTCACCATTGTAAATGAGCTGGAGTTAGATGCCTTTATGGCGCAGGAGTTTGACTATGACCTGTTTATCGTGCAAAGCCTGATCGGCAATTATACCTGGAGTTCGGGCCATGACTCGGGCAAACTGTACCATGTGGGTACGCTGCCCAACAAAAAGAACCAGAGTTATGTGGCCGACCTCCGCATGATGGTGGGAAGCCAGGAAAACGGGCTGCGGCCCCTGGCGATTTATGGCCGGCGGGCGCGCCTGCCCCTGGCAGACGACCTCCAGCATGCGGGCGCTTCCTGGGACATGCTGGGCACCAACCTGTCGGTGAAGCGCGAAGACAACTCTTTTGAGTCCGATACGGCGCGGCTGATGATGATGGACCAGCGCGACTTCAACAAACTGGGCCTGAGCGTAGATGAGCTGATCGAAGGCTATATCCAGACCCTGCTGGCCATGATTGCCATTGACCGTATGTCGGCACAACTCATTTCCCAGAAAGGCCGTCTCCGCACCCGCTTGTTCCGCTCTCTGAACAATGACCAGGGCCTTTTGCGGGAATTATTGCCTGAGGCCGAGTAAAAAGCAACCTTTCCCGTTTTGTATTCGTTATGGAATAAATTTTTTCGGTCTTCATTGAATACAGAAGGAAAATACCGGATCCTGATCCTCACGGACCACAAGGCGCACCACCCCAAAGAATCGCTCTACCCTTTGCTCAGGGAGATGCGTAAACATCCCTCATGCGGCAGCATCGAAGTCGCCAGCAAAGGCGCTGAAGTTAACCGGGACTTCTTTAAGGGCAGAGGTAAAGGCATGATTTACAGCACACTACCAGGGCCGCACTTCCGGTATCAAAGCTCAGGCAAACAGTTTGAACGCAGGCTCCGCGCAGTACATCCCTCCGAATTTGACGTAGTATTGTTGCGTCAGGGCCGCCCAAAGCCTAAATTTCTGCACTTCCTGACCCAACATGCCGATGCAGCGCGTATCATTAACCGTCCGGAGGGCATTTTAGAGGCCGGCTCCAAGCAGTTTTTACTCACATTTCCCGAATTGTGCCCTCCGATGCGCATTTGCAGGAGTATAGAGGAGGTGGAATCCTTAAAAAACACCTTTCCCATCGTACTGAAGCCCTTTTTTGGATCGGGAGGAAAGGGGATTCTGCGAATTTCGGAGGAAGAGGTCTGGGATGGCCTCCGGCGCGAAAGCTGGCAAAACTACCTGCCCCGCCTCGAAAAAAAGCTCAAAAAAGGCCTCCTGGCCATGAAATACCTGCCCAATGTGGAGCAGGGAGACAAGCGCATCATCGTGGTGAATGGTCAGATCACCGGCTCTGCCCTTCGCCTGCCCGCCAAAGGCTCCTGGCTCTGCAATGTCTCGCAGGGTGGCAGCGAAACGGCCTCCCCGCCCGATGAAAACGAGCGCCGCATCGCTGAGATCGTTACGCCGGAAATGCAGCGGCGCGGGGTTGTGATTTTTGGCTTTGATACCCTCGTAGATGACAACGGGCAGCGCGTGCTCTCCGAAATCAACGCCGCCAATCCCGGAGGGATGCTCCCCGCACAACTCAGCTCCGGCGAGCCGGTAGTCCGGCGCTCGGCCCGCGAGCTGTGGAAGTATATCCAGCTCCATATCGGCGCACTCCGATAGCAAAAAGCCGGACCTCGCTGAGATCCGGCTTATCTGTTGTATCACAAGCGCTGTCAGCGGCTGTTTTTAGCATCGATGCTCAGGGTTGCATGCGGCACCGCCAGCAGACGCTGCTTATCAATCAGGTTGCCGGTGGAGCGGCAGACGCCATAGGTTTTGTTGGCGATTCGTACCAACGCTGCCTTCAGGCTGTTGATATACTTCATCTGGCGGGACATCATCGCAATCAGATACTCCTTTTCGTGAATATCGGAGGAGTCTTCTACGTCCCAGGTAGAAGCATGAGACGTATTGTCATTTGAGGTTTCGAGCGACTCTTTTAACTGGTTGTATGCAGCCATGGCTTCATCCAGTTTTCCCTCAATCAGAATCCGGAACTCTTCCAGTTCTGTGTCGCCAAAGCGTACTCTGTTTTTTTCTTGCATTTGCATGAATGATTCCACGTTAAGGATTGTTGTCCGTTGTTAAAGGGCAAGGATCCGGGGAGTCGAAGAGCGGTGAAGGGTGTATTACCAGCCCAATATCCATGCGAACACCAGAGGGGCAACAATTGTTGCATCTGATTCGATCACAAACTTGGGTGTATGAATGTCCAGTTTCCCCCAGGTAATTTTTTCATTGGGGACTGCGCCTGAATAAGAACCGTAACTGGTGGTAGAATCGGAAATCTGACAAAAATAGCTCCAGAAGGGCACGTCATGCCATTCCAGATCCTGGTACATCATCGGCACGACGCAGATCGGGAAGTCACCGGCGATACCGCCGCCAATCTGAAAAAAGCCTACGCCTTTGCCGCTGCTGTTTTCGCGGTACCAGCCCGAAAGCCAGACCATATACTCGATGCCCGACTTGACGACCGAAGGCTGAAGTTCGCCTTTGATGCAGTAGGAGGCAAAAATATTACCCATCGTAGAGTCTTCCCATCCCGGCACGATGATCGGCAGGTTTTTCTCTGCGGCGGCCAGCATCCATGAGTTTTGGGGGTCAATCTCATAGTGTTCGGCCAGATCGCCGCCGAGCAGCATCTGGTACATATATTCATGCGGGAAAAAACGCTGTCCGCTTTCCTGTGCTGATTTCCAGCGCTTTACGATGTGCTTCTGAATCCGGCGGAAAGCTTCCTCCTCCGGAATACAGGTATCGGTTACGCGGTTAAAACCCTCTTCGAGCAGTTCCCACTCGTCTTTGGGGCTGAGGTCGCGGTAGTGCGGCACACGCTTGTAGCTGTTGTGTGCGACCAGATTCATGATGTCTTCTTCGAGGTTGGCACCTGTGCAGGAGATGATCTGGATTTTGTCCTGGCGGATCATTTCGGCGAGCGAGCGGCCCAGTTCGGCGGTGCTCATCGCACCTGCCAGGGTCACCATCATTTTTCCGCCTTCAAGCAGGTGGGTTTCATAGCCTTTGGCGGCATCTACCAGTGCAGCTGCGTTGAAGTGCAGATAATGGTGCGCAATAAATTGAGAAACAGGACCTTTATTCATTTTTGTCATTCTCTTTGTTAAGGGCCGATCAGTCTTTATAGCCCAGCAACCTCAGCACCTGCTGGCTGTTTTGCTCTTCGTGCAGCACGCGCACCGAGCGGGTTCCATCAGGGTTGAGGCTGATAATGAGGTGTTTGGGATCAGGCATCAGGCAGTGATGCAGGCCGCCTACCCCGCTGAGGACTTCCTGGTAAGCACCGGTGTGGAAAAAACCGATGTACTGAAGTTTGCGTGTTTTGGGCATAAATACCGCATCCACATTGGCCTCGTGGTTGTAGTAATCGTCTGAGTCACAGGTCATTCCACCGATATAGACCTTCTCGTAAGGAGCCTCCCAGTTGTTGATGGGCAGCAGGATAAAGCGGCGGTTCAAAGCCCACACATCTGGCAGCATGGTGATGATGCTGCCATCTATCATAAACCACTTTTCGCGGTCGT
>RDXT01000128.1 GCA_004292985.1 Bacteroidota bacterium | reverse complement strand
AATGTTGCAAAATCAAATTTCTCCGTCTTTTCCATATACTTGCATCAAGGTTAAAAGATATGAACTTTTTCCCTGACACAGTTTAGTGAACGGTCTCTTTCAGAACGTTTGCCTCAGTATAAAGGCCGCTGGGAAAGCTCTATGAGTGAGCAAATCCGGGACTTGCCCGACTTTGATCAGGTAGAACGGGAAGTACAAAGGCATATAAAGAAATTGAATCTATGACCCCGCTCCGCTTCGCCGGATTTCGGCTTTTGCGGGGGGCCAGAGCGTAATCCGGCGGTAAAACTCCTTCAACCAAAAAGCCTGTCACACAAAAGCCGGAGCTTATGCATGACAGGCCATTCACGTCAATTCGTCAGATCAGAGCGCCCAGGCTTTTTCGCCTTTGGTATAAGGAATACAGCCTTTGTAAGGGCCGGGAGCCTCTACATAGCGCAGCGCCTGTGTCGCGCCCACTTCCGAGGAGAAATATCCCCAGAGGGTGAGTTGCTTCATCAGCGCAAAATAATGTTTGGGCGCTTCGGGATTAGCGACATTTTCTTTCGCGTAGGCCTTGGCTTCCACATCTATTTCCGTCAGCAGGGCCTTTTGGGCTTCAGGCTCCATCTCCAGGAAGGTTTTTCCGCCCGATTTGGCTTTAGCCGCTTCGTTCAGTTTGCCGATCCCTTCGAAGAAAATTTTCTGGTTTTTGGCTTCATAGCACTCCGTTACGATGGTTTTCATAAACTCACCGATTTTGGCAGCCTTGGCGCCGGGAGAGCTGGCAGAGGTCGGGATAATAATCTCACCCACTTCATCGAGGAAACTGATCGTGCCTGCTGTAAACTCCGTAGCTGAAACCTGCGGAACGCTGGGGCCACAGCCATTGAGGAAAAGCTCAGCCCCGACAATGGTACCGCCGAGAATCAGGGAAACCCTGGATAATGCATCTCTTCTTGTCATAGTGGTAACAGAATAGGGGTGATTAGAGGTTCATTTTTTTCAGTTCGGAAATGGCGTGATCCACCGCCCTGGCTGTGAAAGCCATATAGGTAAGCGAAGGATTCTGGCAGCCTGCGGATGTCATAAAGGAACCATCGGTGATAAACACGTTCTGGGCATCCCACATCTGGTTCCACTTGTTGAGGACCGATGTTTTCGGATCAAGACCCATACGGGCCGTACCCATTTCGTGAATACCGCGTCCGGGGGTACCGTCGCCGTCAACACCTTTAACATCCTTCACACCGGCGGCCTGGAGGATTTCGATGCCGTCCTGCAGCATATCCTTGCGCATTTTCTTCTCGTTTTCCTTCAGTTCGCAGTCAATGGCCACCACATTAAGACCCCATTTGTCGGTTTTGGTCTTATCGAGGGTCACTTTGTTTTCGTGATACGGCAGAATTTCGCCGAAACCACCCATGCCCATCGTCCATTTTCCTGGCTCGGTGAGGGCCTCTTTCAGTTCGAGACCAATGCCATACTCAGCCACTTCGCGGCTCCATCCTTCGCGGTTGGCAGCGCCCTGGTAGCCGAAGCCCCGGATATAATCGCGTTTTTCGCCGCTGAGGTTCCGGAAACGGGGGATATAAAATCCATTCGGACGGCGGCCTTCATAATATTTGTCCTCATAGCCTTCTACCCATCCGCCTGCGCGCACGCCCAGGTGGTGGTCCATCAGGTTGTGGCCCAGCTCACCGCTGCTGCTGCCCAGACCTTCGGGCCAGATGTCGGTGGCCGAGTTCATCAGCATCCAGGTGGTGTTGATGGTCGAAGCGTTGAGGAAAATAATTTTAGACTTGTATTCGTAGGTCTGGTTGGTTTCAGCATCCAGCACCTCGACACCCGTAGCGCGTTTCGTGTCCTTGTCATACAGCACCTTGGTCACGATGCTGAAAGGGCGAACGGTGAGGTTACCGGTTTTCATCGCCGCAGGCAGGGTAGAAGACTGCGTGCTGAAATAAGCGCCGTAAGGGCAACCCAGAGAGCACTTGTTGCGCGACTGGCAGACACCGCGGTTCTGTCCTTCGAGCGGAGACGTGATGTGGGCAGCGCGTCCGATAATCAGGTGACGCATGCCTTTGTAATGCACTTTCAGGCGCTCAGCTACGTCTTTTTCGACACAGTTGAGGTCCATCGGAGGGAGGAACTCACCATCGGGAAGGTGGGGAATACCATCTCTGTTGCCGCTGACACCGATAAAGCGCTCCACATAGTCATACCAGGGGGCGATGTCTTTGTAACGAACCGGCCAGTCCACAGCGATACCGTCTTTGGCATTGGCTTCGAAGTCGAGGTCGGCCAGGCGGTAGCTCTGACGTCCCCACAGCAGGGAACGGCCCCCTACCTGATAGCCCCGGAACCAGTCGAAGCGCTTGACTTCTGTGTAAGGGCAGTCTTTGTCACTGGCCCACCAGTCGAGGTTGCGCTCGTTGAGTGGATAGTCCCTTTTCAGCACCGGATAATCTTCGATCATCTTCTGGCTGCGGGTACCCCGGTACGGAAATTCCCAGGGGCCTTTGGTCGCGTTGGTGTAGTCCTTTACGTGTACTACATCTTTGCCCCTTTCGAGCATAATCACTTTCAGGCCCTTCTCGCACAATTCTTTGGCAGCCCAGCCACCGCTGACACCCGAACCTACCACAATTGCATCAAACTCCATATCTGCCATAGCGAATAGTAGTTGTTAGGTAAATAGACCCTAAATATAGAAAATGAATTGATTTTTTTCTCGCCCAATGGAAAAAGAAGTGTTTGTCACGTTGGAAAACGATTGTGTGTTATAGAGGAAAAAACAAGAGAGCCATGCCAAATGTTTTTCAAGAAATGGATCACAGCCTTCTGGACGCCTATTCTCAGGCTGTTGTCCGCGCTTCGCAGCAGGTCAGCCCGGCGGTGGCGAGCATAGGTGTGCAGGCCCAGGGCAAAGGTCCCCGCAGCCGCCAGCCCGGCAATGGCAGCGGCTCAGGTTTTGTGCTGACCCCCGACGGCTTTGTCGTGACCAACAGCCATGTCGTGCACGAAGCCACCAAAATCCGTGTAACCCTGCCCGATGGCGGCAGCTACGATGCCGACAAAGTCGGCGACGATCCCGCGACCGATCTGGCGGTGCTGAAAATTTCCGCCTCGGGCCTCCCTACCGTTGCGTTTGGCGACTCCTCGCGCCTTCAGGTGGGGCAGCTCGCCATCGCCATCGGCAACCCCTACGGCTTTGAATACACAGTTACTGCCGGAGTAGTTTCTGCCCTGGGCCGCAGCCTGCGTTCCCAGTCGGGAAGGCTGATAGACAATGTGATACAGACCGACGCAGCCCTTAACCCGGGCAACTCCGGCGGCCCGCTCGTCAACAGCCGGGGCGAGGTCATCGGGGTAAATACGGCCATTATTCTGCCTGCGCAGGGCATCTGCTTTTCCATCGCTTCGGGTACTGCCTCCTGGGTAGTTGGGCGGCTCGTAACCAGCGGGCGCATCCGCCGGGCATGGATCGGCATCGCCGGGCAAAATGTGAGCCTCCCCGACCGCACCGTCAATGTGCTCAACCTCGATGCCAAAGGCGGAGTGATGGTCCGCTCGGTAGAAGCCAGCTCTCCGGCTACCCGCGCCGACCTCTCCGAGGGCGATGTGATCATCCGCTTCGATGGCAAGCAAACCGGCAGCATTGACGACCTGCACCGCCTGCTCAGCGAAGAGGCCATCGGCAAATCCGCTACCCTCGATGTGATCCGCGAAGGGCGTTTTGTGCAGGTGGCGGTGACGCCTGCGGAGGTGTAGGGGGGAGCGGGTGTCGCGCTTCGATACGCCTCGGGGACTCGGCTACTCAGCGTGACACCTGGCACTACCTGTCATCCTGAGTA
>RDXT01000127.1 GCA_004292985.1 Bacteroidota bacterium | reverse complement strand
AATGAGTCGCCTGTATGCGAACCGTCGCTCACAAGGGTATCGCCGTTGATCACATAGGTACCTCCATAGAGGCTGTCGCCCTGGATACCGGAGCGGGTATAGGTCGCGCCCACCACAAAATTGACTTTGTTAAACAGGGTCTTCTGATACAGAAAATCATTGTAAAAGATAAAGCTGTTGGACTCCTGGTTGGTATTATTGCGGTTGCCGCCTGCCAGGTAGCGGCCTCTGTACCAGAAGAGGTGCCCGCTTTTACTCAGGTATTTGATTGTAGGGTCCAGCGCCAGTTCATAGGTAAGCTGCCTGCGGTAGCCGCCGCCATCAAGCGTGGGTGTCAGTGCCCCGCCGCTCACCACTTCCTGTCCGTTTACCTCTGTGGTGTCGGGATAATAGCCCCTCCAGTACAGAATTTGCCCGCTGGAGTCCACGCTCAGGCTGGCATTGAGGCCGAGAGTAAGCCCATTTACCGGGCGGTAGCGGAGCATAAACATATTGCGGTACTGCTCGGTGTCGGTGCCCTGGCGGTATCCGCTTTCTTTGATGGTATTGCTTTGGAAGGTAAAATCCACCTTCTCGCCAATCCTGCGGCTGTGAAAAAGGTGTACCGAACCTGACCAGGGGCTTTTTTCGCCGTCCCAGTCTATGGCAGGGTTGGAAGGCAGGCCAAAAACACCTCCCCGGATACGGATGGCTGTGCGCGGCTTGTCGCCCGGATCGGAGGTAATGACGTTGATCACGCCCCCCAGTGCGGAAGATCCGTAGAGCACGGAGCTGGCCCCCTTCATCACTTCGATCTGGTTAATATTGTCCACCGGGATCATGTCTAAACTGGCAGTACCTGCATCGGCTGTCAGCAGGGGCAGGCCATCGAGAGTGAGCATCACGCGGCTACCTACGCCGTAGGCATAGCCCGAACTACCCCGGATATTGATCTGTCCGTCCTGGTTGTCCACGCCTGGGATCTGTGAAAGGGCCTTGTCCACGCTGGGCAGGGCCTGCAAATCCAGAAAACGGGGTTTCATAACCTCGATCGAGACCGTTACATCTGCCTGTGCCTGCTGAAAACCCTTCGTCGCGGTAATGACCACATCTTCGGTCGTAAATCCTTCGGGGCTTAAGGTGATATCCCGGTTGGTGGGATTGGGGTCTCCGGGATTGATGGTGAAAACGGCGGTCGAATATCCGTTGTATTTCACCTGCACCTCAAACGGAGGCTTCGCGGCAGGCAGATTCAGGTCGTATGCGCCTTTTTCGTCTGAATATACCCCTTTACCCAGGGCAGCTACACTTACTGAGGCACCTACCAGGGGCTCACCCGTGGAGCCATCGCTGACCTTGCCGGTGATACGCCATTGAGCGAAGGAGACCGTCCATCCGGCCAGAGAGGCCAGCAGGCAGAGGGTCCGGTATAGGGGAAGCCGGGGGAATTGCTTCATCATTGTTCCGGGGATTGAAAGGAGAAAATAGGAGTCCGTTGAAAGATAAGGGATCGCTGTGAAAGAAAAAAACTGCCCTCAACATGGGTCGAGGGCAGCTTGTATCTGGCGCTTCCGGAATTAACGTCCGGAGACCACTAATTTTTCTGAATGTACAAACTGGTTCTGGCCGATAACCAGGCGCAGGGTATATACGCCTGCGGAGAGGCCGCTCAGGTTGACGTCGCGGGAAACCACGCCGGGCAGCATATTGCCTTCGGCCAGGGTCTGCACGCGCTGTCCCATCAGGTTAAACAGTTCTGCACGTACTTCGCCTGCTTCGGGCATGGTGAAGGTAAAGGTACTTTTTTCGCTGGCGGGGTTAGGCATCAGGCTCGGTGCAACGCTGCTCAGGCTGTAGGTATCGATGGAATTGGTGCTGCTGTCGGGCAGGATGGTGAATCCGATTTTAAACGGAATCGTCAGCGGAGCGGAAGGAGTACAGGTATTGGTCGCCGGGTTGTAGGTACCGATCACAGCCGTAATGCTGATGACGAGGGTATCTTCGGTGGTCGTAGGTGTACCGCCGATGGTTACGCAGCCGAAGTTGAGGGGCTTGCTGGGATCTACTACGTAGTTGCAGTTGGGTACATTACACTGATAGGAGAGGCCCAGGGTAGCAGGATCTGGAGAGATGCTCGTTACTTCGTAGCTGCAAAAAGCAAAATTGATCCCGAAAATGAGGGTATCGGTCGGCAGCGCGGCATAGAGGGTCTGGCTATACGGATGGTTCACATACGCTGTCGGAAGAGAATCGGGATATAAGCCAACACTTGTCAGCGTCGTGTCAGGCGTACACTGGCCATACACAGCGGGAGCCGCTGCCGTCAGCAGGGCAGTAAACACAAAGATCAGGTTGAGTTTTTTCATTACAGATAGAGTTTTGGTTCCTAAGCCGAAGTTACACAAAAGGCTGCACTTTGCCAGCGCTTAGCCCTGATTCCGGAATATAAGGACGTGAAAGCCGGAATTTTATGAATCAAACATAACATGTACTTTTACGAAAAGGTGTAAAAAATATTGTTCTTTAAGCCACGACCGCATACCCTATGAAGCTTGTTATCTTTTTCATTACCTGCTTTTTATCCCCCATTCTGCTCTTATATGCAGAAAAAAGGATACCTGTGGTCGCCTGGCTGGGGCCTGTTTTTTTTTGTTATGTGGCGGGTGCGCTGCTTGGCAACCTGGGCCTGGGTGATGAAGCGCTGGCCGAAAGTCTGCAAGGTCCGCTGGTCGTGCTGGCGCTCCCGCTGCTGATGTTTGCCACAAAACTCCGGCACTGGCTCACCATCGGCCCCTCCATGCTCAAATCGCAGGGGGCTTATGTGGTTTCGCTGGCGATTTTCACCACAACTGCGCGTTTTCTTTTTGAAGGCAGCCTCGCCGCTCCCTGGCAGGCTTCGGCCATGGCCTTTGCGGTGTATATGGGCGCTACGCCCAATATGGCAGCCGTGCATCAGGCACTCGGCGCACCTGCCGAACTCTTTATCCGCCTGAACCTCAGCGATCTGGTCGTGAGCGGCGTGTACCTCGCCCTGCTGTTTTCGGTATTTCAGCGGGTATTGCTGCTGTTTTTGCCGCCTTTCCCGATCACGGATGCGCCCGAGGAAACCGCCGCGCCGGGGGCTGCTTCGCGAAGGGCTTTTTTTACTTCCGGACTGGCAGCGCTGGGCATTTCGGCCCTGATCGTGGGGGCATGTGCCGGGCTGAGTATGTGGATCTATGGCAGCGTCAACAGCACCTGGATGGTGGTGTCGGTTACGATCGGCGGGCTTCTGGCCTCATTTATCCGGCCTGTGCAGCAACTCAAAGGCGCGCATCCGGTGGGCGAATACCTTTTTCTGGTTTTCTGTGTGGTGATCGGTACGCGGATAGATGTGCGGCACCTGCTCGACGGCAGCAGCGGCGCGACACTGCTGTTTATGGCCTTTGTTTCCTATGGCACCGTTTTGTTGCACACCTTTCTCTGCTGGCGGATGCGCATAGATGCCGATACGGTGATCCTCACGCAGGTGGCCGGGATTTTCAGCCCGCCTTTTATCGGACCTGCGGCACGTACCCTCCGCAACCGGGCCATTATCCCCCCTGCGATGGCGCTGGCTGTGCTGAATGTTGCGCTGGGCACCCTGCTGGGGCTGCTGCTGCATGAGGTGCTGCGGCCATAAAAAAAAGCCGGAACTTTCGTACCGGCTTTCTGTCTTGTGCGGATGAGAGGACTCGAACCTCCACGAAGCTTACACCTCTCTGGCTTCTGAGACCAGCGCGTCTACCAATTCCGCCACATCCGCATACACGTATCAAGAACAGGCGACAAATGTAAGAGGGTTGCGCCGATTTTTCAAACTTTTTTGCGCACAAACGGTAAA
>RDXT01000126.1 GCA_004292985.1 Bacteroidota bacterium | reverse complement strand
CGCCAGGCCCAGCAGAATAAACACCGAAGGCAGCACAAACAAGATCCCGGCCACCAGTCCGCCCCGGATGCCATGCAGCAGCCAGCCGGTATAAATCGCCAGTTGCTGGGCTTCGGGGCCGGGCAGCAGCATGCAGTAGTTGAGGGCATAGAGAAATTTGCGGTTGGATATCCAGCGGTATTTGTCCACGATATACGCGTGCATGATCGCGATCTGCCCCGCAGGTCCGCCAAAGCTGACCCAGCCCAGCCAAAACCAGAAGCGGAGCGCTTCTCCAAAGGAGGGCGCTCCGCTTACTTTTTCATTGCCGGAAAGCATCCGTTATTTATTGGGCTGCGGGGTGGTGCGCAGGTAGGGCTTCACGCGGGTGTGGCCTTTGGGAAAACGTGCAGGCACGTCGGCGTCGGGCACAGCCAGGGTGATGATCACATCGTCGCCGTCTTTCCAGTTGGCAGGAGTTGCCACACTGTATTGGGCTGTCAGCTGAAGGCTGTCCACCACGCGCAGCAGTTCGTCGAAGTTGCGGCCCGTAGAGGCAGGATAGCTCAGGGTAAGCTTGATTTTTTTGTCCGGACCGATCACAAATACCGAACGAACAGTCGAACTGTCGGAGGCATTGGGGTGAATCATGTCGTACAGCTTGGCCACTTCACGCTCAGGGTCAGCAATCATGGGATAATTTACCTCCGTATGCTGGGTTTCGTTGATATCGCTGATCCATTGATTGTGTTTTTCGATCGGATCTACGCTGATAGCCACTACTTTTACATTCCGCTTGTCAAATTCGGGCTTGTATTTGGCCATTGTACCCAGTTCAGTCGTGCAAACAGGGGTAAAGTCAGCCGGATGGGAGAAGAGGATGCCCCATTTTTCACCCAGCCACTGGTGGAAAGACACGTCACCTTCGGTGGTTTGTGCCTGGAAGTCGGGTGCGATATCGCCGATTCTGAGACTCATGGGATGGTTAATTAAGGGTTGATAAAATATATATCGGAGTTATTGAATCACCAGCAAAAAGGTGCGCAAACTGAGCAGGATGATGACCACTCCTACTACGCGCATCAGGACGAGAGGTTTGATCTTGCGGCAGACCCAGGCTGCCAGCGGCGCTGCCATAACGCCTCCCAGGATCAGCCCTGCAACAACCAGGCTGTATTTGGTCATATCCATAAACAGTGAAAAGGTACCCGCACTCACCGCCGCGATAAAAAACTCTGCCAGGTTCACGGAGCCTACGGCAAAGCGGGGGTGCCGCCCTCTGCCGATCAGCGAAGAAGCGACCACCGGGCCCCATCCGCCACCACCGACCGAGTCAATAAAGCCACCGATCACAGCCAGCGGGGCCACCGAGCGATTTTTGGTATTTTCTACCTTACGTACAATGGATTTGCGGATGATAATTACCCCCATTACGGCCAGATAGACCGCCACAAAGGGCTTAATCATGTTGCCATCTATGTTGGAGAGCAGATAGGCCCCCGCCGCAGCACCGATCATGCCGGGAAGCATCAGCGAAAGCACTAATTTTTTACTCACATTGCCCATGCTCAGGTGCGAAAGGCCCGATACCCCCGTCGTAAACACCTCGGCTACGTGCACGCCCGCACTCGCTGCCGCCGGAGGAATACCCAGGCTGAGTAACATGGTCGTAGAACTGACTCCGTAGGCCATGCCCAGCGCCCCGTCAATCATCTGCGCACAAAAGCCCACAAACACCAGCAGAAAAAACAGCCCCCAGCCGCCTTCGCGCTGCACAAAGCTGTCCACCCATATTCCTCCTTCGCTCAGAGAATCGCGAAAGAGCCAGGCGAGGCTTACCAGTACCAGCAGTACCAGAACAGCGGCCAGCCGCTTCTGCGACACGGGTACGGCCTGAATCATAAGGGCTATCCGTTTCATTTGTGTGGGGATTGAAAGTCAAGGGTTTGGAACAGGAAAACACGGAGAATGTGGTTGCTGGTGTAGGCATTGCCTGCCCCCCGCTGCTGATACACATTCATATATCCCACCTGAAGATGGGCATGCTTTGCGATCTGTATGCCCAATCCGGCAAAGGCACGGTTCTGGTCAAAAAAGTTGGCGGTATTCTTATCGGGGTTCATGTGAATTTCATCATTTAACACCGCAAAAAGGCCCCCTTTTTCAAATTTACGCTTGGTAAAAGGCACAAACAGGGCAAAATTGTAGCGCAGGCGCTGGTTGTAGCGATAACCCTCCGCGAGGGTGTAATCGTCGAGAATGTTGTGGCGAAAGCGCTGCTCCAGCCGCAGCCATTGCATGGTGCGCAGGCCGGGATAGTTGGCATACCACTGGATCTGCTGCCAGGAGCGATGCTCAGGCTGCGCGACATACAGGTGGCCCTGCGTAGGGAAATGATGGATATACGCATAACCTGCTGTCGCGCGGATCTGGGGAGTGATGTAGTAGGTAATGCCGGGACGGATAATCACCTGCGACCATTTGTCCAAAAAATCGCCGGTACGCCGCGCATGCACATCACTCCAAAGCCCCCAGTGTTTATTAAACTTTACCTGAAGAAACCAGGCAGTCCAGGTCTGCTCTTCTTCCGTTACGTTGCGCAAAGGGGTCTGCGCCCACAGGACACTGACTAAGAGTAAAAACCCCACAAGGAGACCGCTTCGGCGCATAGAAAAAGAGTTAAAGACAGAAGGCATATTACCGCAAATATATATACTCTATCAGTCAAGTGGATTAATGAGCACGAAAAAAGCGTTATTCTTTTTCCAAAACCTCATTTCCGACCAGCAGGCACAGATCTTTTTCCTTGGAAATCAATTCCGCAAGGGTGTAGCGTTTCAGAATTTCGACGGTGGCATTGCGCACATCGGCAAAGGCAGCGCGGATCCCGCAGGCAGCTTCGTCTTTACACTCGTCGCAGCGCTGGTAATACTTAAAAGACACGCAGGGCAGCAGCGCTACAGGTCCATCAAAGAGGCGCATCACCTCGATCATGGTCACTTCAGCGGGCTTTTTGAGCATATAATAGCCTCCGCCCTTCCCTTTTTTACTCCCCAGCACCCCTGCATTGCGCAGGTCGAGCAGGATCGCCTCCAGAAATTTCTGCGGAATCCGCTCCTCACGGGCGATATGCCCGATCAGAATAGGCCCTTTATCCTGCTCACGGCTGAGGTGAATCAGGGCTTTGAGCGCATATTTTGTTTTTTTGGAGATCATAGGCCAATAAAGCTGGAACAAATTTACGCAATTTTGCAGAGATTTGCTGAATATGAGCGCAGAAGAAATCGTACTATTTCTCCGGTCAGAGCTGGGAGCGGAATGTGTGGAGGAGGCAGACCTCAATGCCCGCCAGCCCTGGCTCCTGATTCCGGCCCCGCAACTGCCTGCGGTATGCGAAAAACTGCAAAGAGACGAGCGCCTGTATTTCGACTATCTCTCCTGCCTCACAGGGGTAGATCAGGGTCCCGGCAAAGCGTTTCTCGAAGTGGTCTATCATCTGTACTCCCTGATTCACGAGCATGCGATTGTGCTGAAAGTGAGGACATTACGCGACTCTCCTACGCCCATCCCTTCCGTATCGGCCTTCTGGCGCGCCGCAGAGTGGCATGAGCGCGAGGCCTGGGACCTGCTGGGCATTCCCTTCGGAGGGCACCCCGACCTGCGGCGGATCCTGCTGCCCGAAGACTGGCAGGGTCACCCCCTCCGCAAAGACTATGAAGTGCAGGAAGAATATCACGGCATTCAGGTAAAATCCCCGCAGCCATGAGCCAGGACTTTCTGCGCCAGTCGGCGCCCTTAAAAAACAGCCCCGCGACCCTGCGCGAAGGCGAAATGCTCATCAATATCGGGCCGCAGCACCCCTC
>RDXT01000125.1 GCA_004292985.1 Bacteroidota bacterium | reverse complement strand
ACCACGAATTTTTATACAGAACTCGAAGGCCTGACGCCTCATGGGGTGCTGCACCCTGCGCCTTCCGAATATTTCGTAAGCTGTGTGGAAGACACGGTCCTGGCTGCTGCCAACGTTGACATGGAAGCCGAAGTGCTGAGCCGGTTTCCGATATTTGAAAAGCTGTGCAGGCTGTTTTCAGAAGAGCTGGTCGTCAAACAACAGATGAATTTTGATGCGTTTAAGCTCTCTTCGCCGGAAGCACGATACCTGAACCTGCTGGAAAACAGGCCGGACCTCATTCAGCGGGTGCCGCAGTACCAGCTGGCCAGCTACCTGGGCATCACGCCGCAGTCATTGAGCAGGCTGAAGGCACGTTTTTTTGAAAAACATGTGCGCCAGACTCCATTTCTTACCTTAAGTGAACGAGTGCAGGCATAGCGACGGGCTACCTTTGCGGAACGTTTGAATCCTTATCACTTAACGTACCGTAAGATGATTTTCAGAACCCGCACCTCCGCCATCTACCATTGCACGCTCGAAAGAGCCTTCAAAGCGCCCATGCTCTGCGACGTCACCAAAGTGCATACCGGCATGGGACCCATGCCCCGGATCATCGGGACCTCCGACGAGCACAACTGGGGGCAACCCGGCGGAACCAAAAAAGCCTATGCGGCCCCATCGTTCCTGCAAAAGGGGGGCTTTGCGTCGATGGACAGGGTCGTGGAACGAATCGAAAACCGATACTGGAAAATTGAGGTGTACGACTTCCAGGCCTGGTTTCTCGGCTTCTACAAGTTTGTCGGCGAGTGGAGTACCACTGAAACCGGGAAGGATACCATCCGGATCGATTACCAGTATTCGCTGTATTCCGATAACCTCCTGTTCTACCCGGTGAACTGGCTGTTCGCAAAGGTTTTCTGGACGCAATACATGAAGCAGGTGCTGGAGAATGTCCGGAAGCTGGCCGAGGGCGATGAGCCGTATCAGTATGCGTGAGGGGTAAAAATGGACGAGGGATTGATTTTGGGCCGGGGGCTGTGTAGATTGGGTGAGTACCCGTTTCAACACCCGCCATATGGCAAGCCTTAGACCTATGAACGTATCCGCAACTACCCTCTTAGTCATTTGCGCTTTTCAACTCTCCTCTTGTGCAAGGCTGGTGAAAGACACAGGGGCTACGAACCCAACAGCAAGCGGAGCAGACAGCCTGGCCCTCACCTTGGCCCCACGTACCGTATTTCCCCAGATTCACGCCCATTTACAGGGAATGGTCACGGAGTTTGTCAGGGCCATGTACCAGGACAAAAAAGGGAACTACTGGTTTGGAACCAATACAAACGGGATTATACGCTATGATGGCCAAACACTTGAAAAAGTGGCCGTTGAACAACAACGAAGGTTAGTATCGGTCAGAGAAATTGTGGAAGACAGCGCTGGCAACATCTGGTTTGGAACATCTTCCGGGCTCGTCAAATACGACGGAGCCACATTCACCCCTTACTCAACCGAAGCTGGCTTGCCAGATGAAGAAATCTGGAGCCTGACAGTGGATTCAGACGGACTGATGTGGGTTGGCTCGGTTGGCGGGGTGAGTCTGTTTGATGGAAAAACGTTTACCCCTTTTTTGTTGCCGGAATCAACCGTCGAAAATTCACAACCTATGTTATCGGATCAATTGGTTTTTCGTTTTTTAGAAGACAAAAACGGAACCATGTGGCTTGTGACCGATGGAAATGGGATTTTCAAATACAAGAATGGCGAATTCATTCAGTTAACATCTGACAATGGACTTACCGACAATCAGGTTTCGGATATCTTAGAAGACAAGCAAGGAAATATATGGATTGGAACTTTCAATGGCGGTGTCAGTACATTTGATGGAAAAACCTATACGAACTTCACAAAGGATGGAATGATTGAAGGTGCAGAAACATATAATTTTTGTGAGGACAGCCAGGGGAACATTTGGTTTTCGGCAGAAGGGTATGGGGTTTACCGCTACGATGGCACTCATTTCACGCGATTCAGCACAGAAGACGGATTAACCACCAACACCGTTCAAAGCATTTTTGAAGATCGCAAGGGGCACATTTGGTTTGGCACCTGGCAGGGAATGAGCCTGTATGATGGACAAAAAATAATGGATGTGAAAGACAAAGAACCCTGGACGAAATGACAGCACATAAGCCGGCAACTATTCCCTATCCCCTCCTGTTAGATGGCGGTCTTTCCAATGAACTGGAAAGGCAGGGCTGTGACCTGAATCACACATTATGGAGCGCGAAACTGCTGGAATCCAACCCGGAGGCCATCATTCTGGCCCATCTCACATATCTTGAATCGGGTGCCGGATGCGTAATTACCTCCAGCTACCAGGCTACCCTGCCCGGGTTTATGGCGATGGGGTATGATGAGCCTTCTGCCAAAGGATTGATTCTCAGGTCTGTTCAATTGGCAGAGGAGGCAAGAAGTCGTTTTCTGTCCTTACACCCGCAGGCACCCAAACCCTTGATTGCTGCCAGCATCGGGCCTTACGGAGCCTACCTGGCCGATGGCTCTGAATATCGGGGGGATTATGTTGTCTCTGACCAGGCCTTAACCGACTTTCATGAGCCGAGAATCCGTTTGCTCGACCATTCAGCGGCAGATCTTCTCGCCTGCGAAACGATTCCCGGCTTTCAGGAAGCAAAGGTGCTGTCAGCCCTGTTAAAACATGTACAAAAGCCTGCCTGGGTATCCTTTTCCTGCAAGGATGGCCAGCATATCAGCGATGGAACCCCCATCGGGACCTGTGCTGCTTATTTTGCCCATCACCCGAATGTATTTGCCATAGGGGTCAACTGCACTTCTCCGGAGTTTATTTCAGCATTAATCCGGTCCATCAAAGCGAAATCCGGGGATAAAAAGATCGTTGTATATCCGAATTCAGGAGCCGTTTACCACGCTGAAAGCAAAACCTGGTCAGGCCTTTCGGATCTGTCTTCCTGTGAATGGATGGTACAAGAATGGATGGACCTGGGCGCTGATATCATTGGAGGCTGCTGTGGCATGGGTCCGGAGCAAATTAAAGCTATGGGTAAATGGATGTTCCGCAGAGATGCTTGAAAACAGAGAAAGGCTTGCCGCGCGTTCCCCGCAAGCCCGCCGTTGCCCTTCAGGGACACTTGCGCAGAACAAAAGTGTTTTTGTATATTGCTATCGCACTTGCATAGGCGTAGTATGGAAAAAAAAGACCTTTACCAACTGACAGATGAAGAACTGTTAGCCGAGAAAAAAAAGCTGACGCAATCTAAGTTCTTCTATGCACTATCTATTGGGTTTCTTGCAGGAATACTCCTGTTCGGAGTGGTTTCCTGGAGCCTGTCTTCCGAAAAACAGCTGGGATTCCTGATTCCCATGCTGATCCCTGTAATTTTCATTTACAGGCTGCTTAAAACCCCAAATAAGAACCAGGACTTAGAAGATGTCCTGAAAGAGCGCAAGTTAAGCTGAAGGATTAGGGAACGTACCCGCTACCTCCTTGACTCTAAGCCCGGGTTTGCCTATATTTACAGGTAGTCCTTTTGAGCGTAAGGCATTCAAAACCGGTAAAAGATGAAAACGAACATGAGATTCCCGAAAAAAGCGGCCCTCCTGTGCTGTGTGCTGATCGTATCTGCGTTCAGCCGCGCATTATATGCACAAATTATCTATACCGACATACCTGACGCTACCCCCAACGCAACGTATTCCTTAGACCTGAACAATGACAGCATCGATGATTTCATCATTTACTATGGTGCGGGGGTGATGTGTTCCCCTCAACATAACAATGCCTATGCGGGGAATTTGATTGGGGGCGTACATGCACCCTGGGCATTATCTGC
>RDXT01000124.1 GCA_004292985.1 Bacteroidota bacterium | reverse complement strand
GAAGGCAGTTCCATTCGCGTGACCTATCTCACCGACTACAACCGCCCCGGTACCTGGCGCGAAACGGCAGATTTTATCCGCTCGCTGGAGCCGGACCTGGTGGTGTTTCAGTGGGCGATTGCCCTGCAGGGCCTGCCGATGGGTCGCATCGCGCGCCGCCTGCGCCAGAGCACCCGCGCCGAGATTATGTTTGATGTGCATGTGCTGGTACAAAAGGAATCCAGCATTTTGGATCGCTTTTTTACGCAATATGGACTCAGCGCTGCGCACAGCTACATTGCCCACGCCTTTACCACGGCAGAGGAACTGAAAGCGGTTTTCCCGGAGACCCGCTTCGAGGTGCGCGAGGATGAGCAGCGGGCCGCTGCCCCTGCAAAAACCATTCTCAAGCTCTATCACCCTGTATATGACCTCTTTAAGCCACGCGCCGACTTCGATGTGGAGGCCGAAAAAGCAAGGCTGGGCCTTCAGCCGCATGTGTTTTTGTTCTTCGGATTTATCCGCAAATACAAGGGCCTGCACCATGTGATCGATGCCTTCGCCCGCCTCCGCCAGCAGCGCGACGATGTGTCTCTGCTCATCGTGGGCGAGTCTTTCTGGCAGACGCTCGACAACAAAAAGCTCTCCACCCGCATCAAAAACTTCCTTTTCGGTACGGCCAAGCGGATTTTTCTCCGCAACAGCGACGATGAGCGCGACTATAACCCCCTCGCACGGATCGGCGAACTGGGGTTGGAGGACCGGGTAGTGGTGGTAAATCAGTTTGTGCCCAATGAGGAGGTGTACCGCTATTTTCAGGTAAGCGACGCCATTCTGACCTATTACCTCACAGCCACACCCTCCGGCGTGGAGTCTCTGGCCTACAACTTCCAGATGCCCGTGCTGGCAACCCGCGTGGGGCATTTCCCGGAGACCATCGAAGATGGCTACAATGGCTATCTGGCGGAGCCGGAGGATGTAGATTCTATGGCGCAGACGATGCTCCGCTTTCTGGAAAAGCCCATCCCCCGCGAGCACGTAGCCAAAGCCGCCGCGCATATGAGCTGGGATCGGTATGCAGCGAGGGTACAGGGGGCAGGTGACAGGGTTCAGGGAACAAGGAACAGTTGACAGGGAACAGGGGGCTTAACCTGCATTTTTCCACCGACCCATATCAAAAACATAAAAATCTCTATCTTTGCGCGATTTCATACCCCAAAATCCATTGCTCATATGAAAAAAGCCCTCGTATTTCCCGGACAGGGTGCCCAGTTCCCCGGCATGGGTAAAACACTTTACGAACAATCCGGCCTGGCTCGCGCCATGTTCGCCCAGGCAGATGAGATACTCGGGTTTGAAATCAGCGCCCTCATGTTCGAAGGCACCGAAGACGACCTGCGCCGCACTTCCGTTACGCAACCTGCCATCTACATTCACTCCGTAGTCAGCGCCCGCGTCAATGACATGGACAAGCAGGTGCAGGCCGCCGCAGGCCACTCCCTCGGCGAATTTTCGGCCCTGGCCACCGCAGGCGTACTGGCCTTTGAAGACGGACTGCGCCTCGTAGCCATCCGCGCCAATGCCATGCAGAAGGCCTGCGACCTCCAGGTAAGCACCATGGCCGCCGTACTCGGACTCGAAGACGAAATCGTTGAAGAAGTCTGTGCTTCGATCACAGACGACATCGTGGTACCCGCCAATTACAATACCGTTGGACAACTGGTGATCTCCGGCACCAAAACCGGAATCGCCAAAGCGATGGAACTGCTCAAAGAACGCGGCGCTTCCCGTGTCATCGAGCTGGCCGTAAATGGCGCATTCCACTCCCCGCTGATGGAATCTGCCCGCATCGAACTGGCCGAAGGTATCAGCGCGACACCCTTCAGTGATGCACAAATTCCTGTATATCAAAACGTTACAGCGAAACCCCATACCAGCAGTGCCGAAATCCGCGCCAACCTCCTCGCACAACTCACCGCGCCTGTAAGATGGACGCAAACTGTGCGTGCCCTCGCTGCCGATGGCGTAACGGATTTTGTCGAATGCGGGCCGGGTAAGGTCCTCAGCGGCCTTATCAAAAAGGTGGACCGCCAGTTAAATACTGAACAGTTGGGGTAAGAAAAATTATTAACCGTGAAATAAATAGAGGTAAAAAGGTTTATTTTCGGTACTTTATTCTCGGACCTTTAGGGAAGTAAAGCTACTTTCCTGTATGAGTAATAGGTTTACCCAGCTCACTTCTCTTGCCCGCCGCCCACAGATGCTTACCGTTGTCGCGGGAGGCGTACTCCTTGCATTATTGTTTTTCGCACTTACCCAACTGCTTGACCATCAGTATTATACCCAAAATTTCGATGCCACGGAAGAAGTCATAGGTCCCGCTCCCTGCTGGGCTTATAAGGCCACGGATGTTCTTCCGGTTAAACACGACGGCATCTACGGCGCCGGGGCCTGTGCCGACCCGTCCGACGACCAGAAACCCAGCGTACTCCGCAGCCCCTGCACCTATTTTTATGGCTCAGGTAATCTCAGCTTTACTCACTACTTACAGGGGTACACCGAAAAAGCAAAACGCAACCTTACCCTCGTAGCAGTTGACCCGGTTAACCATGCTGAAAAGGTGCTGCTTTCACACGTATATACCCACAGCCGCCTGCTCTACGATACGGTTGCTATTGCCCTCAAAGGCTACTACCACCTCGAATGGCGCTGGGCTGGCCAGAAAGACGCAGGAAAAGCCTGGATAGACGATATCCGCATACCGGGAAAATACGTGTCGGAGCCCCGCACAGGCTGTACCTGTAGCAAAGCTGCTATGAGCGAAGAAGCCGCAGTTTTACCCTATTGAGCTGATAATCAGTTTACTCCGTAGCAATAAGGCAAACTGGCCCTCTTAATGGACCAGGCGCGGAGCCACCACAGATAAAAGCCCGCTCTTACCTGTTAAAAAATGGATAACGCATTGTTTCTGAATTGTTAAGCCATTTCCACCACCAGATCATCCTGCTCCACCATCACGCCTTCTTTCAGATGCACTTTTTCCACTTTACCCTCTGTGGGGGAGGTAACGGTGGACTCCATTTTCATGGCTTCGATCACAAAAAGAGGCTGGTTTTTGCGGATGGTCTCGCCGTCGCGCACAAGTACGCGGGTCAGGCGACCCTGAAGCGGACAGCCGACTTCACGGGTATTCCCTCCGGCGATTTTTTTATTCACCTGCTTGCTCACAGCCACCGAATGGTCGCGGATTTCCACTGCGCGGGTCTGGCCGTTGATCCGGAAATAGACCGTGCGGTTGCCTTCATCATTGGGTGCCAGCGAATAGAGATACTGAATCAGCAGGCGCTTGCCCGGCTCGATCCGGACCAGAATCTCCTCATTGGGTTTCATCGGGAAAAAGAAGGCCGGGGTAGGAATCTTCGACACCTCATCGTACTGCATCAGGTGGTCGTAATAGCCCTGAAATACGCGTGGATAGAGTTTCCAGGACAAAAAGTCGAGAAATGACATGCGCGGATCAGGGAACTGCTGCTGGAAAAGGTGGAATTCGCGGTCAAAATCCACCGGAGGCAGGTGCACATTGGGCCGGTCAGTAAAGGGTTTTTCGCCCTTCAGCACCATCTCCTGCAACTCTTTTGGGAAGCCGCCATAGGGCTGGCCCAGGTCTCCCCGGAAAAAAGACTTCACCGAATCGGGGAACGAAAGTTCCCAGCCACGGGTCAGCACATCCTCCCGGCTCAGGTTGTTGGAGGTCATGTAAAGGGCCATATCGCCCACCACTTTGGAGGAAGGCGTCACCTTTACAATATCGCCAAAGAGTTCATTTACAACGACATAGTTATGCTTGATCTGCTCAAACTTCTCTTCCAG
>RDXT01000822.1 GCA_004292985.1 Bacteroidota bacterium | reverse complement strand
CCCAAAGCAGTTGGCTGTTTTGGTTCTGGCTGGTTTTGACGGTCCGAAAACCACTTCGCCCGGCTCCGTAAACACGGAGGCATTTTCCTGAATGATGTCGAGCGGAGGAACATTGTCTATCCAGATTTCCTGCCCCGAAACCCGTGCATGGTAAAAAGTCCTCGTAAAGGGCAAAATACCCGCAAAAGCTGTTGAGGTAACAGGCGCATCATCCAGGTAAAACTCAAAGCGGATCTCCTGCTGGTCGGCTGTGGTGATGATAAACCCTTTCATATAACATAGATAATTGAGTACTCCCCCTTTATTCCCCAATATCCCCTATATTCCCAAACTGCCCATGCCCCTCAATCGCCCGCTCCGCTTCTTTTCTCTCTGCCTCCGAAAGGCCCGGGGGCAACTTTGAACTGCTTCGGTGCCACTTTTGGAGCCAGTCCTGGCCCAGGAGACGCGGCGCGGAGGGGTGCTGCGCTGCACCCTCAGGCCGGGTAAAGGCCAGGGTAGTCGCGGACTTGGGTCCTGTGCCGATGCCCTCCGCTACCCAGAAACCTGCGCGGAGCATGGCCACCCGCACGGCGGTCGAAACGGTGTAGGTATATAGCTCAGCGGTTTTGGGCTGGCAATGTGCATATATGCGGGTGAAAACGTCTGTTGTCCAGAGACCCGCATCGGTTTTATAGGAAAAAGGGTCGTAAAAGATGAGGTCCGGGCAAAGAGATTTTTCCAGAAAGTCCAGAAAATCACCCACATACAATTCCCACTGTATCAGTCCCGAAGGGTGGGTCCAGCGCTGCTGCTTCAGCAAGTCTCCGGGGGCAGGGTGCCGCAGGTGCGGAAAAGAACCCGGATAGCGGGCCGCCAGCCGCAGCGGGTCGAGGTCGTTTTCAAAACTCAGGATCCGCAGGGGGCGCATCTGCGCTTCCGCTGTGGTGGCGAGGACCTGCTCCGCACAACTCAGGGCCGCCATCGCATTGGTCGCAGCGCCGAGGCCCACATCCCAGATCACAAGTTCCTGCGGGGTTTGGCCATCCGACAAACGGGCGGCCAACGCAGATTGCTCCACATAGAGCCGCCGGGCTTCCTCCGCCGGATCATTAACCGAGTGCATTACCTCACCCGAACTGATCTGCCGGATGCTGGAATAGCCCTGCGCGGAGCTGATGATCTCATAATCGCCCAGGTGGGTGCTGCGTTTTTTGCTCTTTTTCGGTGCTTTGCCGGGATGCTCCTCATCGTTGCGCAGCAGTTCTGTCTTTTTTTCACGATAAAATGTCACAAAATCATCCCGAAGGATACTTTCCCGCATCCCGCGCATCAGGCGATGATAAAAGGTCATATTGTGCAGGCCCAGCAGATGCCAGCCTAAGGTTTCTTCGGTTTTGGCCAGGTGGTGAAGGTAGGCGCGGGTATAGCGCGTGCAGGCGATGCAGTCGCACTGGCTGTCGAGTGGCGCTTCGGAAAACTTATAGACTGAGCGCCGGAGCTGGAGTTTTCCCTGCGAGGTAAAGGCGAGACCGCGCTGTGCCTGCTGCGAAGGGATGATGCAGTCGAACATATCCACGCCGCTGTTAACGGCTTCGAGGAGGTCTATCGGAGTGCCCACCCCCATGAGGTAGCGGGGCAGATGTTCGGGTAAATGGCTGGTAGTCAGATCGGTAAATGCATATCGCTCTTCGTGGGTTTCGCCCACAGCCAGTCCGCCGATGGCCAGTCCATCGAAGGGAAGTTCCCGCAAAAACGCTGCACTCTCCTGCCGCAACTGCGCGTGGCAGGCCCCCTGCACAATGCCAAACAGAGCCTGAAGCGAGTCGCCCCGCGCCGTCAGAGAGCGCTTTGCCCAGCGGTGGGTGAGTTCCATCGCCGCCGCCGCCTGCTCATAGGAGGCTGTGGAGGGAATACACTGGTCCAGCACCATCATAATGTCGCTGCCAATGGCTTTTTGCATACCGATGCTCGACTCAGGCGACAACAAATGGACCTTTCCATCCACATAACTCTGAAAAAGGGCACCCTCCTCATTCATTTCCCGCGAATGGGGCAGGGAGAATATCTGAAATCCTCCCGAATCGGTCAGCACAGGCCCGTCCCAGTCCATAAAACGGTGAATACCCCCCAGTTTCCGGAACACTTCCGGCCCCGGCCGCAGCAAGAGGTGGTAGGTATTGACCAGCAGTACCCGCGCACCGGAACTGCGGAGGCTTTCTATGGTCTGGCTTTTTACAGTCGCCTGGGTGCCCACCGGCATAAACACGGGCGTATGGACCCGGCCATGCAGGGTATCGAAATGCGCCGCCCTCGCTTTGGAGCCGGAAGCGGTTTTTTCTAAGGTAAAATTCAGGCGCGACATACCATCTCTTTCTATGAATATGCAAGATCGGCTAAATCCGGGAAATCCTACCAGTTCCCTGCTTTTTTTACATGTGTCGGGAATCATGAAAAACCGTTCACTACACAAAATGAACAGATCATGAAAAGAGATTATGCCATTAAGTATGAGTTTTGTTAATTTTATACAAAGAATCTTACATAGCCCATAGTGTGCCCTTTTAGGTAAATCGGATCATTTTCCCCCATTTTATTTCATTACGCTATTCCGTCTTAACCATGAGGTATTTCTACCAGTTCCCCCGATTTGTTCTGCTTGCGTTTCTGGTCATGGGAATCGCAGTCCGCTCTTTGGCCCAGCTTCCGGCGGGTTTTAATGAGCAGTTGTATGTCAACGGCCTCAATGAGGCGACAGGCCTTACGTTTGATCCTAACGGCCGAATGTACGTTTCTGAAAAAGCAGGACGTGTATGGGTGGTCGAAAATGGCATCCGCGCTGCGCAGCCCCTGATCAATATCAGCGAGGAAGTAGGCGGCTGGCGCGACTTCGGTCTGCTCGGCTTTGCCCTGGACCCCAATTATTTGTCCAATGGCTACATCTATCTGCTATATACAGTGGACCGCCATCACCTGATGAATTTTGGTACCCCCGCCTACAATCCGGCTGCCAATGAATACTATGCCGCGACCATCGGGCGCATTACCCGCTACACGGTGACCAACCCCACAGGGGCCATAGACCTGATGACCGTCAATTACGGCAGCCGTCTGATTTTGCTCGGTGAAACGCCCCAGACAGGTATTCCCAGCCTCCATGAGTCGCACGGCATCGGTTCGCTGGTCTTTGGTACCGACGGTTCGCTGCTGGTTACCTGCGGCGACGGCGCAAGCTACAATGCAGTGGACCAGGGATCAGACGGAGGCACATATTACGCCCAGGCGCTCACAGATGGCATCATCACCGCCGCAGAAAACATCGGTGCCTACCGCGTACAGAAAGATTTTTCGCATAACGGAAAAGTACTCCGCCTCGACCCGGCTACGGGCAATGGACTGGCTACCAATCCTTTATATAACGCCGGAGCCCCCCGTTCCCCGCAGTCCCGCCTTTGGGCACGCGGCCTTCGCAATCCCTGCCGCGCAACCCTGCGCCCCAATACCGGCAACCACAACCCTGCGCTGGGCGATCCGGGCGACCTCTACATCGGCGATGTAGGTTGGGGTGGCTCAGAAGAACTCAACGTCTGCGATGCCCCCGGCCAAAACTTTGGCTGGCCCAAATTTGAAGGCATGACCAACCAGCCCGGCTACAACAACGCCACCCACGCACCGGCCTTCCATACCCTCGCCAAATCAGACTGGCGCGGTGGCAATGCCCGTGTGAACATCGGCGGTGTGCCCACCAATGCAGCCCCCGCCTATGCTGATGCCAATTTTACCGGAAACTGCTCCATCGGCGGTACCTGGTATGTAGGCACGGATTTCCCGGTCGAATATCAGAATACCTATTTCCATGCAGATTACGGCGGCCAGTGGATCCGCAATTTTACGATGAGCGCTGCCAACGAAGTGACCGCCATCAAAACCTTCCACACCGCCACCGGAGGCATCACGGCCATCGGCAGCAACCCGGTTACGGGAAAACTGTATTATGTAAATAACGGCGCCAACGTTTACCAGATCAGCTATGCTGTGAATGGCGCACAACCGCCCCATGCTGTGGCCGCCGCCAGCGTATATTATGGCAGCAGCCCTCTGGGTGTCAATTTCCAGGGCTCTCTGTCCACCGACCCGGACAACCAGCCCCTGAGCTATCTCTGGAAATTTGGCGACAATACCACCAGCACCCTGGCCGATCCTTCGCATGTGTTCACAGGCGCGGGCATCCAGTCATTTACCGTGAAACTGATCGTTACCGACACCGAAGGCCTCAAAGACTCCACGACCCTCACCATTTCGCTCAATAACACGCCTCCGGTCATCAACTCGACCAGTGTGGATGCGATCACCTCATTCACCATGAGCGGAAATACGGTGCTTCCCCTGAGCGCAGTGGTTACAGATGCCGAAGGTGGTCCGCTGACCTACGCATGGGAGACCTTCCTTGTGCACGACAACCACGAGCATAAAGAAGCCATTGACAACAACGCCGTTACCAGCACAACCCTTTCTCCGGTAGGCTGCGATGGCATATTGTATTATTACCGTGAAGAGCTGACCGTGACGGATAATGGCGGCCTTTCTGCCAAAACCTTCCGCGAATTTATGCCGGACTGCGATGGCCCGACCGCCCTCAACGACCGCCTGAACTACAACTTCGGCGCAACAACCGCGCTTACTGTGCTGTCCAATGACTACGCTTCGCCTTCCAGCATTAACCCGGCGACCGTAACCATTGTCCGCCAGCCTCAATATGGCACTGCCACTGTCAATACCGGTACGGGAGAAATCAACTACCTCCACAGCGGCAGCAATTCCAAAGACGATTACCTGCTGTATACCGTAAATGACAACGGAGGCAATACTTCGGGTGTGGCCAAAGTGTTCCTGAAACGGGGAGGCAACCGGGGCGTAACAGTAACGCAACCCATTGAAAATGAGGTACTTTTTGCGACAAGCGTCACGGTCAATTATAGCTCTTTTGGCGCTTTGATTGGAGATGAAAAAGTACGTCTGACCCTCGATGGCGGCGCTCCGGTTACGTCTTTCTTTGTCAACGGAAGTTATACTTTTACCGGACTCGGCTACGGAAACCACAACGTACTGGTTCAGTTGCTCGACGCCAGCAATACACCTCTGGGCAATCCGGAGGCCAGCCTGACCCGTAATTTTACCACCGCCCTGAAACCCTATCCGGGCACGGTAAAAAACAGCCTTGCGCTCTGGCTTCGCGCCGATGAAGGCGTAGCCACTTCGGGTGGGGATGTCAGCGGATGGGCAGACCAGAGCAGCTCCGGTTTTGATGTGGCGCAGGGAATTGTGGGTAAACGGCCTACGCTTGAAAACAACGACCTCAACTACAACCCGACGCTTAATTTTGACGGGGACGACCGCCTTTTCCGCGAAAACGTACTCTCCAACGACCTGTTTAATACAAACACAGGCACGGTGATCATTGCGCAGCGGGCAGCGGGAGTTGTCAGCTTTAGCCACGGCGTAGGACTTGCCAAAACCGTGATCGAGCAGTGCGGCAGCCGTTTCGACTTTGCCGAAGTGACGGTGCAGGGAGCTGCCAACAACTGCGGGCAGCCCCATATCACTGCGGGCCGCGCCAACCTGCCCAACCGCGAGGTCATTATGAATGGTGTGCAGATCGCTACAAACAACAATGCCCAGGCACAGGATATTAACAATGTGGATGACCTCGAAATCGGCGCGTTTGAAGACAACTACTTTGCCACAGGCGACATTGCCGAAGTGGTGGTGTATCAGAATGCCCTTTCGGAGATACAGCTCGACAGCGTGCTGACCTATCTGGCCATCAAATATGGTATCACGATAGATGTGGCCTCTCACCTCTATTATGACCATGCAGGATATCCGAACAACATTGCAGGTATCGGTCGCGATGCCCTGAAAATGGACCTTGTGCAGCCCCAGAGCCGCAGCTCCAACACGGGCAGCATCGTGATCATGGGTAACCCATCTTCCCTCGAAGACGGCGACTACCTCGTGTGGGGCCACAATGGCGCTTCGCTCGCCCTGACCAGCACGGGCCTGCCTTCGGGCATCAGCAACCGCCTGAACCGCATCTGGCGCGTGCAGGAAACCAACGAAACCGGAACGGTGGATGTGAGCCTGGACCTCAGCACGGCGGGAATTCCGATCGGCGGAGCCGGAGATGTGAAGCTCCTCGTGGACAATGACACAGACTTCAGCAATGCCACCGTCTATGCGGCCACGGCATACGCAGGCGGTATTGCCACCATTCCTGGCATTAACTTCAGCAACGGACAATACTTCTCCGTAGCGGTAGAAATTGCCTGCGCCCCTTATTGCAGCGACTTTAATCCGGTAGGCAATTCGAGCGTCGGTTCGCTCGGCTGCTACGAGATCACCCCGGCGCTGGGCAACCAGGCAGGCGCCGTGTGGTTTGATTCTCTGGTAAGTCTGGCCGATCCTTTCCGCTTTGAGTTTGACCTCTATCTGGGGGTAAATGATGCCAATGGCGCCGACGGCGTGGCATTTTCTCTCCAGCGTACCGGACTGGGCGCATTGGGTGCCCTCGGTGGAGGTCTCGGCATCGGCGGCATTACGCCTGCCTTCTCCACAGAGTTTGACACCTGGCAAAACGACGCCAACGAACTCGCCGCCGATCATATCTCCATCTTCAGCAATGGCAACCAGGCCAATGTGCTCGCGCCCCAGGTGCAGGCCAGCGCCACCAGCATCAACATCGAAGACGGCGCGTATCACCGCGTTATTTTTGACTGGGATCCGGTTGCGGATGTGTTTGAAGTCTATTTCGACGGCTCGCTGCGCAGCACCTACAATGGCGATATTTCCCTGCTGTTCCCCAATCCGGCATGGGCCTACTTCGGTTTCTCTGGCGGCACAGGCGGCTCCGTAAACCAGCAGAGCTTCTGCGTGATTGACCTGGACGGGGTATTTAAGTCTCCGGCTGACGTGTGCTTTAACTGCACACCGGGCGGATTTATCACCAATGGCACTGCAACGAGCAATGGCGCAAGCTGCATACGCCTCACGGAGGCCCTGAACGGACAGACAGGTACTGCATGGTACTATCAGCGCATTGACCTCCGCGCCAACTTCAACATTCAGTACACCTTATATTCAGGTGCGAATGATGCAGGGGCAGATGGTACTTCTTTCGTATTCCAGCGCGCGACGACAGGCACGGCTACTGTGGGTACAGCAGGGGGAGGACTGGGTCTGGGCGGTATCACGCCTTCGGTGGCTGTAGAGTTTGACACCTA
The DNA here is from genome assembly GCA_004292985.1 of Bacteroidota bacterium. Lineage (GTDB taxonomy): Bacteria > Bacteroidota > Bacteroidia > J057 > J057 > RDXT01. Next base: position 6,481 of record RDXT01000822.1, on the reverse strand, counting down.
CTTTGAAGGGGCGACAGACATTACCAATGACCACATCAACATTCTGAGCAATGGTAACTTTGCCAACCAGCTCACAGCACCCGTCTGCGCGACCACGGCCTGCAGCAACATCGAAGATGGTGTAGCGCACAATGTCGAAGTCAACTGGAACGCTACGACCAATACCCTCACCACCAAATACGATGGCGTTACCCGCGCTACCTACACCGGAAATATTGTAACCAATATCTTCGGCGGAAATCCACTGGTGTATTTCGGATTCACGGGCGCTACCGGGGGCCTGAATAACCTCCAGGAATGCTGTGTGCAGTCTATTTCTGCTACGCTCGAAGGCGGCAGCAGCTTCCCGGTCGAGTTGCTTTCTTTTGAGGCAAATGTCCGTGAGGCTGAGGTGGAACTGAGCTGGGTAACGGCATGGGAACGCGACAACGACTATTTTACGGTCGAGCGCTCACAGGATGGCCAAACCTTTGAAACGCTGGGATATGTGCCCGGCACAGGCAACAGTACAGTGCCTGTAAGCTATCAGCTTACCGACGCGAAGCCATACAGCGGCCTGAGCTACTATCGCCTGCTTCAGACCGACCTCAACGGAATGACAAGCGTATCTGACCAGGTGGAGGTGTTTATTGATCCCGCAGTGGCTGGATTTGGCATGCAGGTATATCCAAACCCAAGCGAAGGCAGCGAGACCCTGACGGTAGAATATACCCTTCTTCAGGCGGGGCAGGTGATTCTGGAAGTATTTGACGGACAAGGCAGACAAACCCTTCACAACAGCCTCGATGCCAGCGAAGGCGACAATGTCTATCAGCTTCCGGTGAGTCGCTGGGCGCAGGGGGTATATTACCTTCGTTTGTCCCAGGCAGGCAAGGTACGCACTACCCGTGTGGTGATAGATTAAGCAGGAACAACGCTTATAGGGAAAGGGCACGCTATATGGCGTGCCCTTTCGTTTTTTTTCGCTGCAAGTTCGGGTAGTCTTTTTCGTTTCTATCTCTCAGTTTACATGAACAGCTGCGATAATCTCTTTGGCCATCTCTAACACGCGGGTGTCTTCTATCAGTACCACACCGCCGTCCGGGCCGGGTTCGATGTGAAATCCGGCAGATTCGCCGTGTGCATAATGCTCTCCTCCGAAATAATTGCGCACCGTTTCTTCCGAGAGGTTTAATGCCTGGGCGATCCGGCTGACGCTGCCATCTGGCAGGCTGTCTTTGATTCTGCGAAGTTCATTAAAGGTAAGAGTCATAGCTACTTGGGTTTTAGGTGGTCTTTGGTTAAAGATAGCATAAAACCCCGTTAATGCAAACTTAACATAGGTGAGCGTTTCGGGTCGGAGACCACGAGCGACATCAGGCCTTTCGCGTGGCGCGGTTTTCCTGAATCCTGCGGTAAATCGAGATGATAAAACCGAAGGTCAGGATGAAGGTGCCCAGCCAGAGCAGGTTGATGAAGGGCTTGCTGATGGCCTTGATGACGACAAAATCGGAGTTCGGGTCGGTAAATTTCACCTGAATATTCACCAGGTCTTTTTCCGGATCCACGCCGACAAAAGCAAGCTCCATTCCGGCCTCTTCGACTACATCGCTGATCATGCCCGGCTCATTGTTTTTGATGACAAAAATAGGCGAGGCAATGAGGGTGTCCAGAAAGCCGATAATAGCTACATGGGCCGCCGCGGCGACTTCATACTCTTTGAGGTCGGCACGTCCGCTGAGGTTTTGCATCTGAAGCAGGCGCAGCACGCGGTTTCCGACCCGGACCGTATCGCCGATCCGGAGGTTAAAGTCAAAATACTCCGGCTTCATGGACTCAGGGTCGGGCAGGCTGGAGGTATATACATACACGTCGCGGTTCCACATCACCTTGCGGCTGGGGTGCGAGAGGATGCTCTTCATCTCCTGGTTGATCTCAGCCTCAGGATAAAGCGTAAAGGTATTCGTACTGTCTTTGAGGGAGGTAAACTGTAAACCGTACTGGGTGCGGTTATTGGTCAGCACCGGCTCAAAGGAGGCCATATTTTCATTCAGCAGGCGTTTGAGAAGCTCCATATCCAGCTCGCCTGGCAGATCTATGCTGCTGTGGTCGGCAGTCGGCTGAATGCTGGCGGCTCCTTCTTTGACGAAGGGTGCGCGGGGGATCACGATCATATAGCGGTCGCCGAGCGCATCGCTGAATGCCACCCGCGCCTCCGTAGCATTCTCTTCCAGCACCTGGAGTTTCTCTGCCGGGGCCTTGGCTTGTTTGCGGCCCGTGTAGGTCACCATAAAATCCTGAATCGGCACAGAGAAAGTCTTGGGAATCAGCACATTATCCATTTTCTCTTTCTCCGAAAAAGCTTCGAGATCGGAGGGGCGGAGGTTTTTGCTGATAATTTCATCGAAGCCGGAGGAAAAGAGCATACCGATCAGCATGAGGGCAAATCCGATGTGTACCACCGTGCCGCCCATCACTTTAAGACCCTTGTTGTTTTTGCGCAGAAGGGAAAAGAGGACATCAAAATTGGCAAACAGGCCGAAAAGGGATGCATAGAGCAGCAACTCGTCGGCGATGCTCATGATGCCATATTTGGCATAGCCCGACAGCTTGGAAAACCAGTTGGTTCCGGTGTTTTCGGGGCTGATCCAGGTGTCGAAATGCGACTGCCAGGCAAAATTCATCCGCGCATAGGCCATCGCTACCAGAATGACGCTGCCTGCAATCACGGCCATCAGGAAAGGCCGGTACAGGGCATCGGCAGTAGATTTGCCTGCGCCCATTTTCCACCACAAAAACTGACCGATACCGGAGACAATGCCAAACAATGCCGCAAACCAAACCGTCCATTGATAGTAGAAAATCTGTACCTGAGAAGGCGGCGCAAAGCTGGTTCCGAAAATGGCATTAAATACCGGCAGAGAGGTCGCAAACAGAATCACAATCCCCGCAAAGCTGAACACCAGCACGCCCAGAAAGAGCATAAATTCTGCTGACCAGAGTTTGCTTTCATCGGGCCGAACCGGAATTTCATTCCAGCGCAGCAGCAGCATGACCACCACAAAGGCCACATAAGCCCCCAGGAGCAGCAGCAGTTGCCCCGAAAGGCCCAGATCGGTAAAGGTATGGACAGAAGTTTCGCCCAGAATGCCGCTCCGGGTGAGGAAGGTGCTGAAAAGAACCAGCAAGAAGGTACTAATGATAAACAACTGGGTCATTTTCAGGTAGCCTTTGCTCCGCTGATAGATCAGCATGGCATGCAAAGAGGCCACACCGCAGAGCCAGGGCACAAAAGAAGAGTTTTCGACCGGGTCCCAGTTCCAATAGCCCCCGAAATTGAGGGTTTCATAGGCCCAATAGCCTCCCATGATGATGCCTACGCCGAGAATCATCACCGAAAACGACATCCAGGGTAGGGAAGGCTTGATCCATTCGAAGTATTTCCGGCGAATGAGGCCCGCCATCACATAGGCAAAAGGCACTACGGTAGAGGCGAAGCCCAGAAAAAGGGTCGGCGGGTGAATGACCATCCAGTAGTTTTGCAGTAGCGGGTTCAGACCGCCGCCATTGGAGGGCACAAAGTTGGGATTCTCTGCAAATACGGGGTCATCGGGAAAGGCAGCCTTGAGCGGCAGGAAAGGCGTCGAGCCGAGTTTCCACTCTTCGGGCGGATACATAAACACCGCCGATGAAACCGCAAACAGCAGCACACCTGCGGCAATTTCCCATCCATTGATGTTTTTGCCCCGTGCTGCGATATATACATAAACCGGGAAAGCCAGCATATAGGCCACCCGCATCAGGGTGCAGAGCCAGAAGACAAAGCCGTCGAAGCTGAAGAGTTCTTTGCTGAACAGGCCTACGCCGTAGCCGAGTTGCTCGCGGAACAGAAGCTGCACAAAAATGAAGGCGATCAGCACGCCCAGCAGGTGAACGATGCCCTGCATCGGCAGGGTCTCGCGATGGCGGATAAAACGCCAGGCCAGATAGGCCGCAGGCGCCACGCTCATCAGCACATAGATGCCCGTTACCCAGTTTTGCCCGATAAAAATCCCGAGCAGCATGGAAGTCAGCACCAGTTCTACCGAGGCCACAATGGCCAGTACACTGTTTCGCCATTCGCCCGAAGTTCGCAACAAAATCAGCCCCAGGATGCTGTGCCAGAAGCACCATAACCAGAAACTGCCTTCCTGCCCTTCCCAGAAACAGGCAATGATATAATAGACCGGAAGCTCATTGGAAGAGTGATCCCAGACATAAAAGTACTGGTACTGGTGGCTGTAGATCAGGTAAAAGAGCGTAGCTCCGATCCCGATAATGCTTGCCGCATGGGTCAGAAACGAACCCAGACCCAGCCTTGCCCATCGCTTTTTTTCCTCAGGATCTGCGGCCCGCTCTGCGGCGAGAAAGCCTATCAGGGCCGTGAGGGCCGAGGCAAAGGCCAGGGCAATAAATAGTTCGCCTGCTTTTCCCATCGCTGCTTATTGCTTACTGTTTTCGGTGATGCTTGTGGCCTCGTATTTGGAAGGGCACTTCATGATGATTTTATCCGCTACAAATACGTCTTGTTTTTTGTCATACGCGCCGATAATCACCACTTTTTCTGCCTGCTCAAAATTGATAGGCTTGGGATCGAAGTAGTGGACGCGCTGTACCTGCTGAAGGGTGTCTTTCAGGTCGAAGGTAAAGAGGTCGCTCGACGGATCGTAGCCCGCGCCTTCGCGGTTCACCCATTCGCCGACGATGTGCACCTCACGGCCGGAGGTACGGGCCGTACCAAAATCCGTATAAATGCTGGCACTCTCTGAAAAGTTGATGGCAAGAGCGGCTACAAAAATGGCTAAGGCAGCCAGCAACACAATATGTATCGTCTTCATCTGCTGGGGGTTAAGGGTTTAAAGGGTTTTCCCATTCGGAATCTGTTTTTTCTTCCGTCATCTTTTGTTCCAGGTCGCTGATGCGGCGGTTGGTAAACACCATAAAGGCAATCAGAAGCCCAAAAATGATCAGCAGCACAGCCAGTACCGAATATACCTTGTCGCTCATCAGCAACCAGGCTTTCTGCTCCTGGAGTAACAACGAAAATATAGCAGCAATACTCATAAGTTAGATTGGCGGTTGAAGTAATTCAGGGCCTGGCGGTCCTCTAAGCGGAGGCGAAGCAGACCCAGGCGGCTGCGAAGTTCATAGATCCACACCGAGATCAGGATAAATCCGATCATGCCGGGATACAGGATGATCCGGAACTCGTTGCTGATCTGGCTGCGGTCGAAGATAAAGGAGCCTTTCCCGGCGGTGGGATGCAGCCCTTCAAACATACGGGGGATAATAAAATACAGCGGAATCAGGGCCGCGAATGCAAAAATATTATACACCGCAGAAATCCGTGCGCGCTGCACCGGCTCTGCAAAAGAGGAGCGCAGTAGAAAATAGGCCAGATAGATCAGCAGGGCGATCAGGGCGCAGACCTGAATCGGGTCCCAGGCCCACCAGGTCGAAAATTCGTTTCCGGGGCGGTCTTCGGCCCAGGCCACCCGCGACCAGACAATACCTGTAAGCAGCCCTAATCCATTGAATATCACGCCAATGCGGGCGGCTTCTTCTGCTTTGACATCTGAAATCAGGGGGTATTCGGCTGCATCGAGGTCCGGATCGAGCAGGCGCAGCAGGCGCACGCTGTGGTAGAGCGAAATGGACATCAGGGTGATGGTCGCAAACCACATCGGCACGTGAAAGAAAATGTTGCGGCTGCTTTGCATCAGGGGTTTAAGGTCGGGGAGGGTGATGGTCATCCCCACAACCAGTGCATACAAAACCAGGAGCACGCCTGCTATTTTGTATCCTGTCCTTAATACTTCTTTCCTTTTCATACATGTACAACTCTGCGGGTAGCCGAATGTTGCGCTGATTCATCCGGCCTCAAATCTACGGAAAAGACAAGGATAAAGAGAAAGGAATAATGTGGGATTTGTGGGATTGGGGCATGGTTTTACCACTAATGCCACAGGCATGCCTTTGGCAGGCACTCAGGGCACTCAGGGGCACTAAGAAGGGGCTCGCCAGTTCCGCAGGACTTCGGCTTTGCGTTCGGGCCAGCGGGTAGTCCGGCGGGGGAATGTCTGCAACCCATATTATGCAGCCCTCCGGGCAAAGGGCAGATAAAAAAACAAAGGCCCCTTATTCTACAAAGATACCGACCCTCCGGGCCGGATAGCGCTGCTTGCATGTGCACGTCCTATCTCTCAGGCGAAGCCCGGTCCAGCGGACCGACATCTTTGTAGCATGAAATGCCCCATTTTATTTTTGTCGCAGCGTGGCCCGAAGGGCAGAAAGGGCATTCCGGCGGGATTACGCACATCCCCACGCACGAAGGCCGAAATCCCGCTAAACATTGCCCCTGTCCCCGAGTCGAAGCACGGTCCAGCGGATAGCAACTAAAGTCGCCGCAACGGGAAGCGAAGCCCGGTCCAGAGAGAGGACCGGCATCTTTGTAGCATGAAAT
>RDXT01000123.1 GCA_004292985.1 Bacteroidota bacterium | reverse complement strand
GGCTATGCTGCGGGAAAAATTTGGCGACAAGATCATTCTCATTGATAATCAGCAGAATACAGGTTTCTCTAAAGCCAACAACCAGGGCATTGCGATCGCACGCGGGCGCTATATACTGCTGCTGAACCCCGACACCGTGGTGGCCGAAGACACCTTCCGGCGCTGCCTCGACTTTATGGATGACCATCCGGACGGAGGCGCACTGGGCGTGCATATGATAGACGGTCAGGGCATCTATTTACCCGAATCCAAACGCGCCCTTCCTACCCCGGCAGTGTCTTTTTACAAAATATTCGGATTTTCAGCCCTCTTTCCCCGCAGCCCTGTGTTTGGTAAATACCACCTTACCTATCTCGACAAATACGGGCGGCACGAGATCGAGATTCTTTCGGGGGCCTTTATGTGGCTGCGCAAGGAGCTGACAGACCGCATCGGGGGCCTGGATGAAGCCTTTTTTATGTACGGCGAAGACATTGACCTGTCCTACCGGGTGATTCAGGCGGGCTACAAAAACTATTACCTCGGCGACACCCCCATTCTGCATTATAAAGGAGAAAGCACCAAAAAAGGCAGCCTGAACTATGTCAAGGTCTTTTACCAGGCCATGATCATTTTTGCGCGCAAGCATTTCGGAGGGCGAAACCGGGCAGCGTTTATTGCAGCGATCCGCCTGGCGGTCTATTTCCGGGCTTTGCTGGCCGCAGGCAGGCGTATTGCCGAGTGGTTGTGGCTGCCCTTGCTCGAAAGCGGGCTGATTTATACCCTGATGTACGGGATTAAGGCCTATTGGGAGCACTATGTGAAATATATTGAGAGCGGCGCGTACCCTCCGGAGTTTGCAGGGATCTATATGCCTGTATATACCCTCATTTTTGTGCTGCTGCTCTGGCTCAATGGTGCCTATCACCGTCCTTTTCGCCTGCGCCCCCTCGTGATGGGACCCTTTTGGGGCTTTGTGACCATCGCAACGGGCACATTTATGTTCTCTTCGGTGGTGAAAAACTTTTCGAGGGCCATTGTGGGCCTGTCTGCGGTGTTTACCCTGCTCAGTGCCCTGGCGATCCGGGGGCTGATCCATTGGCGCGAAAAGGGCAGTTTCTTTTTTACCGAAGAAAAGATCCGGCGCTCCGTGCTGCTGGGCACCGCAGCCGATGTCCAGCGGGTCGCAGAGCTGATCCGCACGCGCCTGCACTACCCTTCTGAACTGGTGGGCGCTGTTACCCCCGACGCTCCGGTGCCGGGTCTCACGCAGCTTGGCAAGCCTGAGCAACTGCGCGAACTGGCGGGCCTGCTCGATATTCAGGAGATCGTCTGCTGCCAGCCCGGCATTTCCTATGGCGCATCCCTGCAACTGCTGGAGACCTACCGCGACCTGCCGGTGAGCATCCGTTTTGCGCCGCCGGAGAGCGACTATATCATTGGCGCACACACGGTATATAGCAGCGAAGCGCCCCGCCCCGCGCTGAGTCTTCCGGAAAACCGCCGCAAAAAACGCCGTTTTGAGCAGATCAGCTCGGCCCTGCTGCTGCTGGGTACTCCGCTCTGGGTGCTGTTTGTGCGAAAACCCGGCGCTGCGCTTTCGGGCCTGTGGGATGTGCAAAAGGGTGATCGTCAGCTCATTGGCTATGCAGCTGCGCCAGCCGACACCTCACTTCCTCCACTGAAGCCGGGGCTGCTGAGCCTTCGTCACCGGAACCTGCGGGCAGCGGAAGCCCTCGCGCCGGAGGCATTGGACCAGCATTATGCGGGACACTGGTCGCTGCACCTCGATTTGGCCATCCTGCTGAACGGATTTCGCTGGCTGGGGACTTAGTGTAAATTAATCTTCCTTTTTCAGGATAAATTCCCTTTCTTTACCTGTCAGAACCCGAATTTTAACCCCCTCAATCTCAACCGATATGGGACTCTTCGACTTTATCAAAGGCCAGTTTATAGATGTCATCGAATGGGTGGACTTCTCCCGCGACGTGCTGATGTGGAAGTTTCCCGATCAGGACAAGGAGATCAAGATGGGCGCTCAACTGACGGTGCGCGAGTCGCAGACAGCCGTGCTGATCAATGAAGGCAAGATGGCCGACATTTTTGAGGCAGGCCGTTTTGAGCTGACCACCCGCAACATGCCCATCCTGACCACAGTCCGCTCGTGGAAGTATGGATTTGAGTCGCCATTTAAAGTAGATGTCTATTATTTTAATACGCGGCAGTTTACCGACAACAAATGGGGTACACCCAGCCCGGTAACGATCCCCGACAGCAAATTTGGCCAGGTGGAGTTCCGGGCATTTGGTACCTACAACTTCCGGATCAAAAACTACGAAGTATTTTTCAAGGAGCTGGCAGGCACCAATCCTGTGCTGACCCTCTCGGATATCGAAGGAACCCTGCGCGGCAAGCTGGTGGACCGCTTCACGGAGATTGTGGCCGAGATGGCCGCTACCGACTTCTCCTTTGTGCAGATGCAGGCCAACAAAAGCGAGTTTGTGCAGGCCCTGATGCCACGCATTGCTGAGTATTTTGCCCAGTTTGGCATCGAGGTTACCGATTTCTCTATCCAGAGCATCACCCTGCCGGACGAACTTCAGGAGTTCCTGCGCAAAAACACCCAGATGAACATGGTCGGCGACATGCAGCGCTTTATGCAATTTCAAGCTTCAGTCGCTTTGCAGAAATCAGCCGAAAATCCCGGAGGCGGAAGCCCGGGTGTGGACATGGGCAGCGGCTTTGCGATGGGGCAGATGATGATGAACGCGATGAACCAGCAAAACCAGCAAAAGCCTGAGAATCAGGCACCTGCGAAGGAAGACATCGTAAAAATGCTTAAAGACCTCGGCGAACTGAAAGCAGCAGGCGTACTGACAGACGAAGAGTTTGACGCCAAGAAAAAAGAGCTGCTCGCCAGAATGTAAAAGACAAACAGACCGGGATTATGGCTCCAAAGCGATAGTCCCGGTTTCTTTTAATACGGAAAGAGAAAATGAAAGCGCATTTTTTTATATTTTTCTTAATAATCGGGCAAATAATTTCATTTCATCAATTTAGCCTTAAAGAATATGTAAGATTTACGGCTTGTTGAAAACTTTTTCTCAAAAAAAGCTGAAAAAAGTAGGAATACTCGCTCCAGACCGCTAATTTAGTATTATCAAAATGACAATCGCATTTTGAATTCTTTGTAAAAGGGTGACCTAAAAAAGACTACTACTACTATTTCGCTGCTATCTCAAACGCTAAAGCCTCCGAGATCACCCCACATCGTTATTCCTTCAGCCTGCTACGCTGAAAAATAACAACTACTATTACTCTCAACAAGCCTGCCTTATCCGCAGGCTTTTTTTTTCGCATACGCTCAAACTGAGACATAATACGCTCCTAACACAGGCTTAACAAAGGGGTAGTTGTTTTCTGCGAACAACTGAAACCCCTTTCACATGAAATTAAAAAACCTCTACACCTTATGTATGTGCCTCATGCTCAGCGCGTCGCTGGGTCTGAACGCACAGGAAACCTTTAGCGTACGGATCGCTGCTCCCGGCGACGACCTGGAGGAGTACCTTCCCGGCCCGAACCAAACCAAAACGCCCGGCTCCTTCGACGTCGGCAGTTCCGACCTCGAACTCGGTTGCGAAACCGCCAACAACGTGGACCCGCAGTTGGTTGGTATGCGTTTCACCAACATCACCGTACCTGCCGGGGCACTGATTACCAGCGCCTACATCCAGTTTACGGTAGATGCAACCTCCAAAAACACAGACCCCAGCAACCTGATCGTGAAGGCCCAGAGTGCTGAGAATGCAGCCGCATTTGACCAGAACACGCCCTTCAACATCTCTTCCCGCAGCTACCTCGGCGACTC
>RDXT01000122.1 GCA_004292985.1 Bacteroidota bacterium | reverse complement strand
CTCAAACATGCCGGGGCAACGGAGGCACTGGTGCAGGTACTGCGCGACGAGCAGGTGTTGTCTATTACCGTCGAGGACAATGGACGGGGATTTGCTGCCTCGCAGGAGGCACCTGGTATCGGGCTGGACTCGATCCGGTCGCGGCTGGCTTTTTTAGGCGGGAAAATGGATGTACAATCTGATCCTGACAGAGGTGCATCGGTGTTTGTAGAAATCATCCTGAATAAATGAACTCCATCCGTGTCGCCATTGCCGATGATCATCCGGTGGTCCTGAGCGGGATCGTGGCCATGCTCGGCCAACAACCCGGCATCGAAGTAAGCGGTCATTTTACCAGCGGTAAGGCCCTGACGGACTGGCTGGCAGGCCATACACCGCCTGAGGTGCTGCTCCTCGACCTGAACCTCGGTCAGGAAGACGGTCTGACCCTGTGCGGGCAGTTAGTCCCGGCTTATCCGGGCATGGCAGTGGTGATCCTCACGAGTTTTGACCAGCCTGCGATGGTCCGGAGCGCCCTGCAGGCAGGGGCCAAAGGATACCTGCTCAAAAATGCCCGCATAGATGAATTGACGGAGGGTATCCGGACGGTGGCTGCGGGTGAAGAATACCTGCACGCCCCCATACGCGAGCGCCTCCTCGCAGAGGCGCTACACCGCCCCCCTGCCCATTTTTTGCCTAAAATCAGCCGCCGCGAACAGGACGTTCTCCGGCTCATCGTTGCCGAACATACCACCCAGGAGATCGCCGACCGGCTCCATATCTCCGTGAACACCGTCGAGACCCACCGCACCAATCTCATCCAGAAACTCGGCGTGCGCAATGTCGCAGGCCTGGTCAAAATAACCCTTGAGCGCGGCCTGCTGGACCCCTGATCCTCCCGGAAAACCCTGAGTTTTGTTTTTCACGGAATCCCCTCAGGTTTGCCAGCGACGGCAGCCTGAATTTTGACGCATGATCTTTTAACTCTTTTATCATGCGTAAGCTCAATTTGAATCTCACTCTGTTTATGATTGGCGCAGCCGCGCTGCTGTTTACGGCCTGCAAAGGCGAAGGCCCCATTATCCCCGATACGACGACCGTTATCACCTGCGACGGCACCCTCCCCCTGGTCTGGAAAAACAACCCCGATCTCGCGGTGGACTATCTTGTGACCTGCATGGTCGAGCTGGGTGCAGGCCAGAACCTGGTGATCGAACCCGGCGTAACCGTCCAGTTTGAAGATGCAGAATCGGGTATTTTAGTCAGCGAAGGCTCCCTGAAGATGCTGGGAAATGCCTCAGCGCCCATTACCCTGGAAGGAAAAACGGCCATCAAAGGAAGCTGGAAGGGTATTTTCTATTCCTCCAACAGCGTAAACAACCGCATGGAATATGTAACCGTGAGCCATGCCGGCAGCGAAGAGCAGTTTTTATTTAACAACCGCTGCGGAGTGGGTCTGTACTCGGGCTTTAATGCCACCCGTCTTTCCATCAAAAACTGCACCCTCAGCGATAACGATGGATTTGGATTTCTGGCGCAAGGCGTAGATGCCAACCTGGCTGATTTCGAAGCCAATACCTTTACCCGCAACTCCGAAGCCCCGGTATTTATCGGCATCAATCTGCTTAATAAAATAGATGCCAGCTCTGTCTATACCGTTGCCGGTAAAGAAAACGGCAAATCCTATATCGCCATTGACGCCAGTTGGCCCGACATGCCGGATGTAACACTGGCTAAGCTGACGGTTCCCTACCGTTTTCTCTCAGGAGAACCAGTTGATGTCAAAAAAATGACCCTTTCGCCCGGCGTTATCCTGGAGTTTGAGCAAGGCAGTTACCTCAACATAGACGACGATGGCGATGCCCTGATCGCAGTAGGTACGCAGGCGGAGCCTATTATTTTCCGGGGAAGCACAGGCGTAGCCGGCTCATGGGGAGGGATTTACATCGGCAACTCCAATATCCTCAACCGCCTGGAATACTGCACGGTGGAGCATGGGGGAGAATTTACCCTCTTTTCAGCCAAAGCGAATATTGAATTAGGGGGGGCTACTTTTGACCCTGCCTGTGTGGTCAAAAACTGCCTGATCCGAAACAGCCTCGGCTACGGCATCGCCTACCGGGATGGCGCTGCAGCCGTGGTCCTGGAGAACAACACCTTCTCAGGCAATGCCCTCGGCGACCTCCAGCCCTACTAAGCATAACTCCCGCTCCTGGAGGGGAAGCCCCAAAGCCTTCCCCTTCAAATTGAGCGCAGGCGGCCCGGAGGGGTCGCCTTTTTGGTGTACGCAGGTTCGAGGGTACCGGTGTTTGATTAGACTGAAGAAGAGGCGTATGATGCGGGGCGGGAGTAATCGTATTTCCTCATGCGAACTGATCCGCAGATTGAAAATCAGATTTTCAATCTGCGGATAATTTATGAGGGTCAAAAAACCATTCCGCCCCAGACAAAGCCTGCAAAATCTTGCGCTCATACATAAAGTCATACTTTACGTCAGAAAATTTGACACATAGTTATACTTTATGATTGAAATATTAACACAAAGTGAGACTGAGACCTACTTCTTAGTGCGACGAGAGCCGAAAAGCGGGAAAATGTATTGCTTCAGCGCCCGTCCTGCCAGATGATTGTCTCCGGAGGCAGTTCCATGTGTTGGTCCAGGAACCTCACCGTTTGTGTTTCCCTGCTGAAATTAACCCAGCACGCCCGTCGCGCTCCCGCTCTGTTTTCGAGCAGCAATACCTCTACCTGTAAAGGCGCGCTGGACTCCGTATCCAGAATGTGGGTGGGCTGAAACTGCTGAATCTGTTGCAGATCCTGCACCAGCGGTGTGGGTGTCAGGTCATGGGGCAGCAAGCCTTTTTCGCCAATGGCTTCAAAGAAGGTCAAAGCGGCACAGGGAGCCAGGTGTTTTAAGGTGATCAACGTCCAGGCGGCGGCCAATGAGCTGTGTTGCCGCGGGTCAATGGCATCTGCGGGATCGGGGGTGTAACGCGGGCGCAGCGTAATGGGTGAGACGCAAAGGGGTTTCCCCTCGGCAAAACTTTGGGCGGTACGCACAACATCGCGCTGGGCCACGAGGTTTTCAATCAAAGTACGGGTGTCCACGGCATGTACCTGGGGATTGATTGAAAATTGCAAAAAATCAAATTGAGATGTATCCGGACGGTTGCGGTTCAGGGCGGTGAAAAAGCCGTCGGTCCCAAATCCTACGGGCAATTCCGGAAAACGCGCTTTGATCCCTGCGTAACTGGCTTCCATCAAAGCTGTTTCCGGCACTTTATCTGTTGCGGATAGTACGCACAGTTGCCGCAGTTTTTCTCTGAACGGTACGAGGGCTTCCACCAGAGGGACCCAGTCTTCCTCATGGGTAAAAAAAACGGACAGCGCCACCTGTTTTTGCAAGACTTCAGCCTGAACAAACATGCGCTTCAGATCCGTGCGCCAGTGTTCCTGATCCAGGTGCAACCCTTCGCTCAGGTAGTCAACGGGAAGCGCTTTCAACAGGTCCATTGCCTCTGAAGACAACGCATCTCTCAGCGCTGAGGTCCCCAGCGCAGGAAAAGGATAGGTTGCGCCATTCAGGCTGACCTCTACCGTATCTCGTTTTGTAACCGCCGAATGCCGGGCAGATACTGCGCATTGCAACTGCACTTTCTGGTACAGCTTTTCACCCGCCTGAACCTCTACGGGAAACGGTATCTGCAACGGCGTGCTGTATGTTTTATACGAAGTATCCGTCCAGTTGCGCTGGTCTTCTGTTTCAAAAACGTCGCCCTCCACATGGAGCTGTACCTGAATGCCTTCTGCCGGACTCCAGGCCATGCCCCGGATGTCGAAAAACGGCTGATGCGGGCTAATCATGACCGGAAA
>RDXT01000121.1 GCA_004292985.1 Bacteroidota bacterium | reverse complement strand
TGCTCCACGGCAAAGGCCGAGAGGCCCAAAAGCCCCAGGCAGGCCAGCGCGATGGCCAGCACCGAAACGGTCTGAAAAATGAGGGTCGTCCGGGTCTCGGCGCGGTACATGCGGGCAAATTCCTCGTCGAGAAACTCATAGGTGAAGGGCCGGTGCGGGGCCAGGGTCTTCCAGGTAGCAGATAGATGACCCAGGGCAGCGGGCACATCGGAACCTGATAGCCTGATCAGAATATCGCTGTGATATCCCGGATCCAGAAACACGCAAAGCGGGCCGATGGGCTTGTGCAGGGAGCTGAAGTGAAAGTTTTTCAATACGGCCTTCACTTCGCCGCTGCGCCCGTTGAGGTTCCATTTTTTGCCGATAACCGCCTCCGGGTCCAGTCCGGTCTGGGCAAGGGCCGCTTCATTAATCGCAAAATGGTAGGTATGCAGCGAATCGTAAGGCCCGCTGATCTGCTGCACATCTGCCTCTGTAAAATCTGCGCCCGCCAGGACCGGGATGCCGAGGGTCCGGATAAAGTCTTTTTCAACCCCGATGGCTGTGATGTTCTGCATCTGCGCTTCGGTCGCGCCTTCGGGCAGGTAGGAATACATACCGCCAATGTCCACGGGCGTGTCGGTGGCCTTGGTTACGCCTGTAATGCCCGGATGCTGCAGCAGCTCTGTTTTGAGGGTCGAAAACTTCGCCAGTACCTGCTCATCGGCGGGCAGCACCAGCAACTGCCCCGCCTGGTATCCCAACTGCGTCTGCTGCACAAATTTCATTTGCCGCCGGATCACAAGGGTACACATAATCAGAAAAGTCGCGACCAGAAACTGACTCACAATCAGGCCTTTACGCAACATGCGTCCCTTGGTGCCGGACCTGAAGCTGCCCCGCAGCACCTGGATCGGCTGATAGCCCGACAGCACAAAGGCCGGATACCCTCCTGCGAGCAGGCCCACCAGCAGGCCCAGACCTATCAAGGCTATCAGGGCCTTCGGCTGTGCCAACAGGCTGATACTGAGTTCTTTTTGCGCAAGTTCGCTGGCATAGGGCAGCAGCCATGCTGACAGCATCACAGCGAGCAGCAGCGCGGCCAGGGCCATCAGCAGCGACTCTCCCATAAACTGCCAGAAAACGCGGCTGCGCCCTGCACCGATGGTTTTACGGATGCCTACCTCCCGCGCGCGTTCCGCCGAGCGGGCCGTGGTCAGGTTGACATAGTTGGTGCAGGCGATCAGCAAAATAACGAATCCGACAAGGGAGAGCAGATAGATATAGGTGATGTTGCCGCCTGTGGCCAGCCCATATTTCGCCTGCGAATGCAGATGCACCTCATACAGCGGCTCCAGTCGGTAGTCCTGGTAATTGGCTTCGCTCATGGGCAGGTCGCTGTGCTGCCGCGCAAAGGGCGGAATGCGCGTCTGCAAGGAAGAAATATCCTGTTTGTCCCTCAGCAGCAGATAGCTTACGTAATTGGCACTCCCCCACTCTTCCGTTTTGGAAACCCGCAGGGTAGAAAAAGAGGCCACAAAGTCAAACTGTATCTGCGAGTTTGCAGGCACATCGGCCACCACTCCGGTAATCTGATAGTCCCTTTCGCTTACATTCAGCGTTTTTCCGAGGGGCATTTCGTCACCAAAGTACTTTTTTGCCATGCCCTGGGTCAATATCAGCGAATTAGGGTTGAGTAAAGCTGTTTTCGGGTCGCCTTCTATCAGCTTAAAGGAAAATATTTCGGTAAATGCGGCATCTGCATACAGGAATTCCTCTTCCTGAAACACCGTTTCGCCTTTTCGCACGACCACAGGCCCAAACATATCTGCGCTATAGATCCGTACACCCGCTTCGATCTCCGGAAATGCCCGCTGAAGCACCGGAAGCACCGCAGTACCTGTGAGGGCTATCGTGCCTTTTTCGCCTTCGTAGGCGTAATCAGTCACGACCCGCACGATCCGCTCTCCCTTTTCGTGAAAGCGGTCATAGCTCAGTTCATGGTGAACATATATCCCAATGAGCAGGCAGCAGGCCAGACCCATAGAGAGGCCCAGCAGGGTAATCGCAGAGAAGGCCTTGTGCCGCAGCAGGTTACGAATAGCGAGGGTAAACATCAGGGTACAGGTTTCAGGGTACAGGTTACAGGGTTCAGGGAACAGGTTACAGGGAACAGAACTGCGGTGGGTGAGGGTCTCGAACCCCCGCAAAACATCTCCAGTCTTGCCTCTTGCGTCTAACATCTTCTGTCTCACCTACTCTATCTTCAGACTCTTCACCGGATTGGCAAGTGCGGCTTTCAAAGTATGGAGGCTCACTGTCAGCAGCGCGATCAGGAGAACCAATACTGCTGAGGCAGCAAAAACCCAGAGCTGGAGTCCGGCCCGGTAGGCAAAGTCTGCCATCCATTTATCCATGATCCATCCCGCAAGAGGGAGTGCGACCACATTGGCGAGCAGCACTGGCTTGAGGAAGTCACCGGTAAGCAGGGTAACCAATACTGAAGGATGAGCACCCAGCACCTTGCGTATGCCGATCTCACGGGTGCGCTGCTCGGTGGCGAAGGCTGCGAGGCCAAAAAGACCCAGGCACGCCACAAATACAGCCAGTCCGGCGAATACACCAAACATACCCGCTGTCCGCGCTTCGGATTCGTAGAGTTTGGAAAACGACTCATCTATAAATGTGTAGTCAAAGGGCCAGTCGGGCGCAAAACGGTGCCACACGTTGTCCATTCGTTTCAGGCTTTCCTGGATATCGCCAGGGGCTATACGCACTGCAAAGAGGCCCAGCTGGCTGCTGTCCATGTACCAGACCATGGGCATAATGGGAGTGTGCAGGGATTGAGAATGAAAGTCTTTAACCACTCCAACAATGGTACCTACGCGGGGTTCTGCGCCCCCCCTCCATTCAATGCGCTTACCCACAGGCTCTTCGAGGTTCAGCACGTTTACCGCAGCTTCATTCACAATAAATGACTCTGCAGCATCCTGCCGGGAATTGGGTAAAAAGTTACGGCCCTGCACCAGCTCTATACCCAGTGTAGGCAGGTAGTGCTCGTCGCAGGTGACAATAGAAGCGACTGTGTTTTTATCCCGGGGATCGCCTTCCCTGGCAATGGGACTTACCTGAAAGCCGATGCTGGGAACTGAGTTGGCAAGCGCCACGCTCACTACTCCCTGCTGCTGGCGTAACTCGTCTGCCAATGACTGGACCCGGCGGGAGAGAAGCGTATCGGGCGGCAAACCAAATACGACCAGTTGCTCCTTCTGAAAACCCAGATGTTTATTTTTCACATAATTTAACTGGCCATATACAACCGCAGTGCCGACTATCAGGGAAATCGAGATGGTAAATTGCAGAAATACCAGGCTGCGACGGAACCACACGCCTTCCTTAGATTGACTAAATGAGCCTTTGATGATCCGGATGGTCTGGAAGCCCGAAAGCACCAGGGCCGGATAACTGCCTGCCAGCAATCCTGTAAGAAGCACCGCAAGCAGGAATATGCCATAAATCAGAAACCCCTGATCCGGGAAAAAGGGAATTTCTCTCCCAATCAACTGATTAAAAGGGGAAAGCAGCAAACGGGCCATGATCAGCGAAAGCAGCAGCGCAGTGGCAGTATAGAGTAAGGATTCACCCAGAAACTGCCGAACCAACTGGTCCTTGCGGGCACCAAGTACCTTGCGTACCCCGACCTCACGCGCACGGCGGATAGAGCGGGCGGTCCAGATTCATATAGTTAAAGCAAGCGATCAGAAGTATGACCACCGCAATTACTGTAAACAGATAGACATAGGTCATGCTGCCGCCGGGCAACAGTTCCGTAGGCATCGGATACAAGTGCACATCGGTCATCGGCTGAAACCGGAGGATAAATCCTGCCCCAATCCGTGTCAGCAGCGCACCCAGGTTTTTTTCAACAAATGCCGGGAGTTTTGCCTCAGCAGTTTGTACCTGGGTATTTGGATAAAGCTTGACATAGGTCGAGAGGTTGGTAAATGCAAACCATGCCTGCGAAACCCGGAACCCCTGCTGCTCATATAGCCGCATAAGCGTTTCCAGCGAGGTCATCACTTCATAGCGCAGGTGCACATTCGGCGGCAGATCACGGATGATTCCGGTAATCTGGGCATCGTACAGATTATCCACCCGCAGGGTGCGGCCCATGGGGTTTTCGTTTCCAAAGTATTTTTTCGCCGCAGACTCCGTCAGCACCATCCGGTTGGGACCGGCAAGTGCCGTTTTGGGATCGCCTGCCACAAAATTCGCCGGAAAAAGGACATAAAAGGCAGAGTCTGCAAAGAGCATTTCTTCTTCCTGCAGGCGCTTGGTTCCATTGGCCAGCAATGCACTTCCATTTGTCGCCACCCGGACTGTATATTCCACTTCAGGAATGTCCGCCTTCAATGCCGGAGCCAGCGGATACTGGGTAATGGCATCATCTTGTTCATTTCCATGCCCGGTGACCCGGGTAATGACACGGAAAATCTGCTTCGCATCTGGATTCTGACGATCGTAGCTCAGCTCATGCGAAACATACAGCATAATCAGCAGGCAGCAGGAAAGACCTACCGAAAGCCCCAGGATATTGATGAAAGCATACACTTTCTGGTTACGGATACTCCGAATGGTCATCAGCAGATAGTTCCAGAGCATAATTATTTGATTAAGAGGGGTGTATAATAAACTGACAGAGGGTTCTACTCTATCTTCAGACTCTTCACCGGATTGGCATTAGCCGCTTTGAGCGATTCGTAGCTGACAGTTACCGCAGCGATGAAGGCAGTGATGAATATCGCGAGCAGATACACGCCTGCGCCGATGCTGATGCGGTAGTTGTAGTCCTGAAGCCAGGCGTTCATGGCCCACCAGCTCAGGGGAGCGGCGATCACGAAGGCGATGAGCATCAGGATGCCGAACTCCCGGATAAAAATCATCAGGATCTGCTGGTTGCGGGCGCCGAGCACCTTGCGCACCCCTACTTCTTTGGTTTTGCTCAGGGCCATAAATGAGACCAGCCCGTAGAGGCCCAGACAGCCGATCAGGATGGCGATGGCAGCGAAAGCACCGATGAGGTTGAGGGTAATTTTTTCGGACTCATAAAACTCCGCAATGCGCTCATCTAAAAAGGTTTGCTCGTAGAGGTATTCGGGAAAGGTCTCGTTCCAGATGCCCTCGATGCCTTTGAGCGACTGCGACACGTTCTGTGTGCTCATTTTCAGGGCGCAGAGCGACTGGTTGCCTTTGTCATTAAACATCACCACCGGATCAATTTCATTGTGCAGCGAAAGGTTGTTCCAGTCAGCTACTACGCCGTAAATCGGACGGGGCAAGCCATAAATGGTGGCATTTTTTCCGATAACATCCTCCGCTTTGAGGCCCAGTTTATTTACATAGGCTTCATTGACGATATAGCCGTTCATTGTATCGCTTTCGGGGAGCTTGGTTCCGGCGATCAGTTTCAGGCCGAAGGTTTCAAGGTAGTTTTTGTCAATGGGCTTCGTATTCACCTGCCATTTTTCGTCTTCGGTGCGGCTGTCGAAGGCGTGGTTGGTGGTGTTGTTGGAGCCGGAGGTGGGGGCAAACTGGCAAAAACTGACCTTTTCTACGCCGGGTACCTGTGCGAAACGGTTGCGGAGGGTTTCGATAGCTGTTTTTTCAGGCGTCGGGATGCTGACCAGGGCAATGGCGCTGGGGTTGTAGCCAATGTCTTTCTGGCGGAGATACTGCACCTGCTGCGTAATGATGACCGTGCCGATAATCATCAGCTGGCTGATGGCAAATTGCAGCACCACGAGGGCCCGGCGCAGTTGCATACCGCCTGTAGTGCCGCTTTTAAGGGTGCCTTTGAGCGCGACAATCGGACGGAATCCCGCCAGAATCAGCGCAGGATACGATCCTGAGATAAAAACCACCCCCGCAAAAAGCAGCAGCATAAACAGCCAGAGCTGTCCGTCGCGCCACACTTCGAAAGGAAGTTCCGTTTCAAATAGCTGGTTGATCAGCGGCGCGCCTAATTTGGCCAGGCCCAACCCGATAAACAGCGATATGAGCGTAATCACGGCGGTTTCGGCGATAAACTGCCAGAAAAGCTGCCCCTGCGAACTGCCCAGCACCTTGCGGATACCGATCTCGCGGGCGCGTTTGCCGGCCTGCGCCGTAGCCATATTCACGAAATTGATGCAGGCCGTGAGCAGGAGAAACAAGCCAATCAGGCTCAGGGTGCGAAGCTGGCTGCGGTCTATACGCCCTTCATAATCGGTCTCAAAGTGCATATCCGCAATCGGAATCACCTGATAATCATATACTTGCCAGCCTTTGTCGCCGTGGTATTTTTTCCGGAAATCCGGCAGGGCATCCCTGAGCTGCTGCGGGCTTACCCCCTCTTTCAGCAACACAAAACAATGGCTGTCGGAATTAATACCGCCCCAGTGATCGAGTCTCGGCCCGCCATGACGGTAGTTTTTGAGGGTGGAGAAGGAAATAAACAGTTCATGTTTGCGGTCCGTGTTTTCCGGAATGTCCTCCACAATCCCTGAGACCGTCAGTTCGAGTTCATTATCCATGCGCAGGCGGCGGCCCAGGGCTTTTTCTTTGCCAAAATACTTCTCTGCCATGTGCCGGGTCAGCACCACCTGCTGCGGATCCCTGAGCGAAACCTCCGGATTTCCTTCTATCCAGGTATAATCGAGGATATGGAAATAGTCAGGCTCCACAAAACACAGCGTCTGCTCCTCCCGGAATTTTTTCTGCGCGCGGCTCAGGTCGTCGAGTACCGCGACCATGCGGTTGTTTTGCCCGATACAGAAGCCTGCACGCTCGACAAAGGAAAAATCCTGCCGCACTGCCTCCGTCAGCGGATTTGGCACCCCCGGCGTGTAGCTTATACCGTCAAAATGAAACTCGGTTACGATGCGGTAGGTCCGCTCAGCCTTCGAATGCCAGGTGTCGAAGCTGCTCTGGAATTTTACCATCATAAACACGAGGATGCTGCATCCGATACCCAGCGAGAGTCCAAGGATGTTTAAGAGGGCATAGCTCCGGTAACGAAGCAGCGTGCGCCAGGCGGTGGTGAGATAATTGCGAAGCATACAGGGTTCAGGTTACAGGGAACAGTTTACAGGGAACAGGGAACAGTTATCAGGGAACAGTTTTCAGGGTTCAGTCTTGCATCTTACGTCTTGTATCTTGCATCTAACTCTTCAGGCTATTTACCGGGTGCTCCCGCGCTGCGCGGATGCTTTGTATGCTCACCGTCAGGAAAGCGATGCCCAGGGTAAAGATGCCCGCCAGCAGAAAGATCTGCCAGTTGATCTGAATCCGGTAGGCGAAGCCTTCGAGCCAGCGGCTCATCACATACCATGCGATCGGGGAGGCGAGCAGTACGGCAATGGCTACGGGCTTCAGGAAGTCGCGGGCCATCAGCCCCGTAAGCCGGGCCACACTGGCACCCAGGATTTTGCGGATGCCGATTTCCTTGCGGCGGCGACCGGTATGGTAAGCCACAAGCCCAAACAGACCCAGACAGGAAATGCAGATGGCAAGCCCGGCAAAGAGCGCGAAAATCTGCCCAAACTGTGTCTC
>RDXT01000120.1 GCA_004292985.1 Bacteroidota bacterium | reverse complement strand
GGTCGCTTTTTTTTATATTTGCGCCTATGGACTATCTCAACCACCCCGAAACGGATCGCATCATTGCCGAGGGTCTCCGCGAAGACATTGGTGCAGGCGATTATACCAGCCTTTCTACGATTCCCGCAGGCCGCACAGCCCGTGCCCGCTGCCTGATCAAAGACGAGGGAATCCTGGCAGGTGTGGCCCTGGCAGAGCGTATTTTCCACACCGTGGACCCTTTGCTGGCCTGCGAGGTGCTGATCCCCGACGGCAGCGAGGTGAAGTATGGCGATGTCGCGCTGTATGTCAGCGGCGACCCGCGCAGCATCTTACAGGCCGAGCGCCTGATGCTCAACCTGATGCAGCGCATGAGCGGAATCGCCACTACCACCCGGCGGGTGGTGAATCTACTCGAAGGCACAAAGTGCCGTGTGCTCGACACCCGCAAAACGACCCCCCTGATCCGCCACATAGAGAAATGGGCCGTGCAGATCGGCGGCGGAGTCAATCACCGCTTCGGGCTGTATGATATGGTGATGATCAAGGACAACCATGCCGACTATGCCGGAGGCACCGGCGAGGCGATCCGCGCCTGCAAGGCTTATCTGGCCCAGCACCAGCTGGACCTCCGGATCGAGGCCGAAGCCCGCAACATAGCTGAAGTGCAGGCGATTCTGGACGAAGGAGGTGTGTTCCGCATTTTGCTCGACAATATGAGTCCCTCGCAGCTCAGAGAGGCCGTGGCCCTGATCGGCGACCGCGCTGAGACCGAAGCCTCCGGAGGCATTACCCCTGAAAACGCGCGGGAGGTGGCCCTCTGCGGGGTTGATTATATCTCGATGGGTGCCCTCACCCACTCCATCAAAAGCCTCGATATCAGCCTCAAAGCGGTATCCTGAACCGGAGTCAATCGTTTCCGGCAGGTAGAATTTGTCCTTTTGCAACTTTTGGCGTAAGTTTTAGCTCATAAACTGCTAATGCTTCTGCTATGCCCCGCAAACTCTCCCCCGAAGAGGTAATCTCCTATCACAGAGATGGTTACCTGTTTGTTCGCCAGATGTTTTCTGCCGAAGAAACCCAACTGCTGCTGCGCCTCTCGCTCGATGAGAGCATCACCGACAAAGGATTTGACCTCTTTGACCAGGAAGGGAAAAAAACAAGGCTCACGCTTTGGTTTACCCCCGGCGACGACAGTTTCGGGCTGATGTCCCGCAGCGAACGGATGGTGCATGCTGTCCAGGATCTGCTGGGTGAAGAAGGAAAGGTATGCCATTTTCACTCCAAGGTCATGCAAAAGCAACCCAAAACCGGAGGCGCATGGGAGTGGCACCAGGACTATGGCTACTGGTATAAAAACGGTTTTCTGTATCCGGAAGCAATGGTCTCGGTCATGGTGGCCCTCACCGAAGGTACCCGCCTCAATGGCTGCCTCCAGGTACTCAAAGGCTCACACAAAATGCAGCGCTTTGAGCATGTGTTTATC
The DNA here is from genome assembly GCA_004292985.1 of Bacteroidota bacterium. Lineage (GTDB taxonomy): Bacteria > Bacteroidota > Bacteroidia > J057 > J057 > RDXT01. The sequence continues at coordinate 2,407 of RDXT01000120.1, read as the reverse complement.
GGCGAACAGCAGGGGGCCGATCCTGACTTTGTGGAGCACAGCCTCCAGCGCTGCGAACTGGTCTATGCAGAGGTGGAGCCGGGCGATGTGCTGTTTTTTCACCCCAACCTCCTCCACCGCTCTGATGCCAACCACTCCGATGCACCCCGCTGGTCCATTATCTCCGCGTATAATATGGACTACAATGTGCCCTTCCGCGAAAAAAACACTTCCTGCATCACTCCTGTACAGGTCGCCCCGGACACAGCCCTGCTCGAAAGCGGTGCCCGCCTGCCCGAAGGCCGCGACTTTCTGCTGAAGGAAAATGAAATTACGCTAAACGTAAAATAAGCCTCTATCTCCCCTATTCCCACTATTCCCCTTATCTCTCCCCCATGGCCCGTATCGCAATGCTTGGCTCCGGCTTTATCGGACGCTTTTATACTGAATCTCTTCACGGACTGCGCAGCAAGGATCGCGTGGTAGCGGTGTACTCCCGCAATGGCGACAATGCTAAAAAATATGCCGACGACTACCAGGTGCCCTTCTGGACCACCGATATGGAGGAGGCCATCCGGCATCCTGACGTGGACATCGTCTGCATTTCGCTGCCCAACAACCTGCACCTGCCTGCGGTCGAAGCCTGTGCGAAATACAAAAAGGCGGTGATGGTAACCAAACCGCTGGGCCGCACCGCAGAAGAGGGCCTCAAAATGCTGCACATTATCGAAGAAGCAGGCATTTTTGGCGGCTACCTCGAAGACCTCTGCTATACGCCCAAGTTCCTCAAGGCCAAAGCCACCTGCGACAGCGGCGCGCTGGGCCGCATCCTCTGGGCGCGCTCCCGCGAAACCCACCCTGGCCCGCACAGCGATTGGTTCTGGGACAAAAACCAGGCGGGAGGCGGTGCAATCCTCGATCTGGGCTGCCACTGCGTGGAGATTTCCCGCAATTTTATCGGCAAGGATGTGCGCCCGGTCGAAGTGATGTGCTGGGCAGAGACACAGGTCAAACCCATTGATGCTGAGGACCATGCGATCGCACTGGTGCGCTATGCCACGGGGGCCATTGCCCAGTTTGAAGTGTCCTGGACCTTCCGCGGCGGACTCGACCTGCGCGACGAGGTCATGGGCAGCGAAGGCACGATCTGGATCAACAACTTCCTGCGGACTGGCTTCGAGATGTTTCTGTCGGGCGAAGGCAGCAATTATGTGGCTGAAAAAGCCGAATCCACCAGCGGATGGCTTTTTCCGGTGGGAGACGAGGTGCATGAACTGGGTTACAACACCATGTTTGCCGATATGCTGAACTCCTTTGAGCAGGGAAAACAGCCCTCCGAAACCTTTTACGACGGCTATGTGGTCAATGCGATCCTCGATGCAGCCTACCGTTCGGCAGCCTCGCGCCAGTGGGAACCCGTTCAACTGAGCGAATGGAGAGGCCGCGACGACATCAAACCGGTTCTTCCGTTTAAAGATTTTGACGAACACCACTATTATATCAAAGAAGAAGTTACGCACGACGGCCTGGATGTTCTTATCTTGCGGCATAAAGAATCCGGCCAGATCGTACGTAAATTAAAGTAAATGAAGTCCCGACAGATCCGTTTGCAACTGGCATTGGCTGCTGCGCTGATTGTGGTGCTCAACCTGATTGCCAACAGCATCTTTACGCGCTTCGACCTTACCAAAGAAAAGCGGTACTCCCTTTCGGACTATACCCACGAGGTCCTCGATTCGGTGGACTACCCGATGGTCTTCACGGTGTATCTCGAAGGGGAGTTTCCGGCCAATATCCGCGAGTTTCAGGAGGCTGTGCGCACCACACTGCTCGAAATGAAGCAGTATGCGGGCAGAAACCTGGAGTTTGAGTTCGTGGACCCCTCCGGCAACCCGGAATTACTGGCAGAGTTCACCAAAAAGCGATATGAGCCGCTCAAGGTAAACCTCAAAGTATCCAATACGGAGGTGCGGCGGCAGGTGGTCTGGCCACTGGCACAGCTTCGCTACCGCGACCGCGAGGTATGGGTCAATCTGGTTCGGGGCAATATGATCGTGACGCCCGACGGACTGAGTGCGGACCTCGTACGGGCAGAGGCGGACCTCGAATATAAGCTGGTCTCTGCCATGCGCACCCTAACCCGCACAGGTGGCGGTTTGGTGGCCATGCTTCAGGGGCACGGCGAGCTTCGCCCCGACCAGGTCCCGGAAATGCTCAATGAAATCCAGAACGCCTACAAGGTTTATACCTTCGATATGAAGGCGCAGCCAGGCCAGGCCATCAGCCCTTCGGTGCAGGTGTTGCTGGTCCTGAACCCAACAAAACCTTTTTCAGAGCGCGACAAATACGAACTCGACCAGTACCTGATGCGGGGCGGACGTATTCTCTGGATGCTCGACAACCAGTCGGTGGACATGGATATGTTCAA
>RDXT01000119.1 GCA_004292985.1 Bacteroidota bacterium | reverse complement strand
GCCTTGTTTGCGGTAAAACTGCTTCGCTTTTTCGTTGTCGCCCTGCACGCCCGCCCAGAGGATGATCCGCCGCTTGCCGGAGGCTTTTACCTCTTCTAATACGAAGCGAAACAGCTCATTTCCCACGCCGCAGCTCTGCCAGGCATCGGCTACGGAAGGGGCAAAGGTGCAGTCGGTGTCCGCGTCGGGCGGGAAGCCGTAGGCTGCGAGGCGATGGCCGTCTTGCTCCAGATAGCCTTCTTTTATGATAAAATAGGCCACGATTTCTGCGGTTTCTGTATCTGTTGCGACATAGCCCGTATGCTCGTTTTCCGCTTGATAAAACTCCGTAACCGACTGTTTATCATAAGGATGCGGGCCAAATCGCCTCCGGGTGTCCACGCTGAGCTGCTCCAGATAGCGGCAAAGGGCATCTATGTCGCCGGAATCTAAACGCCGGAGAGCTACTTTTTTCTGATTACGGGTTTCGATGATCATAAAAGTGTATTTCAGGCCATAACGGCCAGCATTGTGCATATATGCGCACCCAGTTCCTGTCTTCCCTCGATCAGCAAGCGGCTTTGGGCTTCTTCAGCGGAGATTCCTTTGGTAAATATGCGCCAGGCAATATCGCCGGGTAAGCTAACGGTACACAGCGCTGCGTCTCCGGCACCTGAGCCTAAGGTCCAGCTTTTATCCCGATACAACAAATTCCACCAGCCGCCGCCTGCTCCTGTAACTTCAAACGCGATCTGATCGCCCGGATTTCCCGCCACGCTTCGGTAATGGTGCGGCAAAGCCCGCATGGAGGTATCGAGATACGGGAAATACAGCTCCCGCTGATACAACTCCGCTTCCTGGCCCAGCGCGTAGCGGATCTGCTGCTGGTGGTGCCATTTTTCGGTGTATTCCCGCGCGATATGGAACCAGGTTTCCGAGCTTTCTTCCCCGGCCCAGGCCACAGAAAAGATGGCTTTGCCAAAAGGGTCGAGGGTTTTCAGGTGCTCGTAATACTGCTTTCCTGTAAGCTCCAGCAGGTCGGTCAGCAGCAGCGGACTGACCCGTTTCAGAGCATCTGTCCAGCTCATATTCAGGTGGTTGAGATAGTTCAGCAAGTCCTGATACGAGTGGATCGCGCCCGGCCCTTCGCCCATATAGCCATCGCGGGAGAGAGACAAGCCTCTGATATTGCCATCGAGCAAATGGGTTGCTATGTCTTTGACCTTCCAGCGCGAAGCCAGGGTGGGTTTTTCCCAGTCGGAGGCAGAAAGTGAACGGAGCAGGGTCAGGAGTTTTTCATCCAGAATGGGGAAAAGCGGGAGGGTGGGGATGGGAGGCATGAGGGGAGAATAGGGGTTGCGGAAGCTATGGCGTAATCGTCCAGTCCTCTATCTCAATTGTATCAATTCGGCTGAAATGGCTTATATTATTCGTAACCATAACCAGTCCATTCACAATTGAAGTCGCACCTATCAAGAGGTCAAAATCATCAATAATTGTCCCTGCCTTGCGTAATCTTGCTTTTTCTTTTGCGTAAAAATCTAATGAGCCTGCAATTGGAATAATCTGTATTTCGGATTGAAAGTCTGTGACTGTCTGGCGGTTTCTTTCAACAAATTCGCTTTTTTCAGCGCCAAATTTCAGCTCAGCAATGGTAATCTCTGAGACAAAACAGTTTTCGATGCCGATTTGCTCAATCTTAGCATCCAACCCGAACTTACCTTTAAGATAAAACACACAAATATTGGTGTCCAATAAATACCTCTTCAAAATTCTTCTATTTCACGATTAAAAACCCTTGCCTGGCGGATTTCCTCAATCTGCTCTTCTGCGGTCTTATTACTCAGAAATGCCCCAAAAAGCTCTCTGAATTTCACCTTTCGTTTTTTTTCAATTTTCATAGCCATAGATTGCTGAAGCTTAGATATTAATTCAAGTTTATCATCCTGGCTGAGATGCCTCAGCATGGCCATGTACGTTTCGACAAGACGTTGATTCACATTCATTGCATCCATACGCTACTCCTTTCTTTTAGACATGCACACAACTTTCATAACAAATATAATACTTCCCACCTGATCTTCCAACGACTACCACTTCAGAAAAAAGCCGAGATCGAGGCTGGGGGCAGCCAGAATATTGGCGGAGGCAGCTGCTCCATATACGCCCGCACTGATGCCGATGTTGGGCCGGGGCAGATAGTTGATCTCCGGGCCAAAGCTCAGGTACTGTGTGTTGTTGGAAAAAATACCAGTCATCGCAAGAGGGGCGTCACCGTTTTTGAAAGAGCGGACGGTGCTGGTTTTCAGAATGATGAGAAATTTTTTGGCGAAGGTCGCGCCTGCTTCCACTTGCAGATGCGCCTCTTCGGAAAAACCCCGGGTGCGGTTGTTGATCCCTGCGGAGCCACTGATATAGAAGGGCTTAGGGTAAAACGAATAGCCTGCATCTATTTTAACGAGCTGATTAAACTCCCCATCGCCCGACTGTAACAGCCCAGTCGCGCCGCCCGCAGGATTGCCCGTGGGAATCCCGGCCTGTACCGTTACTCCCAGCACAAACGGTTTATTCCGGATAATGGCATACGAAAAACCTAGATCTATATCGCCGAGGCTGTTTAACTGATCGCCGGGTTCGATATGGCCGCTGGGTTCGTAGCGAACCTCATTCAGGGTAGCCCTGAAAAACACAGGTACATTTGCTCGCAGCGTAAATCGCTCCGAAAGGCCATATTCGCCATATACCGAAGTGGTAAACAGTCCGGTGGTGGTGATGGGAATGATCTTGCCATTGAGGTTAAAAAAAGAGTTGGCGACAATGGCCCGCTGCGACAGCTTCAGGTATCCGTGACCTTTTCCGGCTGGCCAGGGGCCTCCGGCATAGAGCGAAGACGTGAGCAGAAAAAGACTGATTTTCAAAAAGATACGCAATTTCATATACCTGTATTTATTGAATCTTGGCTGCGCCGAAGGTGACATTAAAAGGCTTGCAGTGGATCAGGATATAGTCGAACTCGTCCAATGTTACGCCGGCGGGTACTACGTAGCTATCTGCACCCGATGTTTTCCGGAGTTTGGCGATTTCTACGCCTCCGTTTACCGATATAGGCGAATCACTCAGATACACATATAATCCGGGGCCGGATTGGGAAAGGAAATTATCCAACAAATTGATAACCAGTCCAGTAGCTGTCGGAGCAAGGCTCGCTCCTCCGCTAACGTTGTACCCGTTCTGACGCTGAAAAGTGCCTGTGAGCGCCTCTGAGCCGACCTTTATCTGATAGGACTGACTTTGAATGCTTCCTGTACGGGCCACAATCGTTGCTTCCCCTTTCTGAAGGGCTGTTACGTTACCATTACCCTCTACCGATACAATGTCCGGATGCGAGGACTCCCAGGAAAGTTCCAGCCCGGAAAGGACATCACCGCTGGCATTGCGAACGACTGCACTGAGGGTAACACTGCCGCCTACTTCCAACTGGCTGCCCGGGCCGCTTACGATGATTTCCGCAGGCAGATTGGCATCGGAGAAAACGGTTATCAGCACCTCTTCGCTTTCCAGCGAGTCATTGACGGCTTTTACCGCTACCTGCCCCGGCGCCAGGGCCTTCAGTACCCCCGACTGCGAAAGTGTCGCCACCCCGGAGGAAGAAATGGCCCATTGCACAGGCGCGTCAAATTCATCTCCAAAGGCATTCACCAGTTTCACGCTCAGCAGCACCGAGTCGCCCACGCGGACAGTCGTCTGCGGCGTGCGAACCAAAATACTCCGTACGGTATCGGGAAACACATCGGTGCCTACGCAGCCCGATAACAGGCTGACAAGCAGGAGGGGAAATGCAAAGGGCCGAAAGTTCATAAAGTGGGGCGTTTAATCTTACTGAAATAAACGCAGC
>RDXT01000118.1 GCA_004292985.1 Bacteroidota bacterium | reverse complement strand
CGCACCCTTCGCCGCCTCTACCTCGATCCGCTGGCCCGGCGCGTGTCAGACTATGGCGGCGCGGTGTATCCGGCCTATCCCGGCATTTTCCGCCTGATGATAGACATCAAAAACGAAGGCCCCGCCACCTGGGAAGTGCTGCGCGCGCAACTGGCGTCCTACGACTGGTTGCTGCGGGGCGAAGGAGCTGCTGTTCAGGTATTTATCTCCGGCGACAGGCCTGTAGAAACGATCCTCGCAGACAAAGACCGCCTCGCAGGCGTAGATGGCCGCCCTTCGGACCTCGGCAAAGGCATTCCTGCCCTGCGCATGCCTGTCATCAGCGAAAGCTACCCTTCGCTCGTCAAATGGAAGGGCACCGGGGCCATTCCTCCCGCAGAAATGGCGATTCTCACGGACCTCTGCAAGCGCGCCCATGCCGAAGGAAAAATGGTGCGCCTCTGGGCCACGCCCGAAAACGAAGTCATGTGGCAAACCCTCCGCAACGCCGGGGTGGACCTGCTCAATGCCGACGATCTGGACCGCCTTCAGACTTTTCTGACCAAACCCTGACCGAAACGCCGATGGAAGAGAGAGACGGTGTCAAAACCTACCACGCTACCAGCCGCGAAGACTGGCGCAGGTGGCTCGCCGAAAACCAGGATAAAGAGAAAAACCTCTGGCTGGTTATTTACAGAAAGCAGAGTGGCATTCCCTCGGTATATTACGACGAGGCCGTGGACGAAGCGATCTGTTTCGGGTGGATAGACAGCAAAATCAACAAGCGCGACGAAGTGAGTTTTTACCAGTTTTTTGCCCGGCGAAACCCCAAAAGCAACTGGAGCAAAGTCAATAAAGAAAAGGTAGCGCGCCTGCTGGCTGCGGGCCTGATCGAAGAACCGGGCCTGAAAATGATCGAACTTGCGAAGCAAACAGGCACCTGGACCGCCCTCGATGGCGTGGAAGATGCTGTCATTCCGCCCGATCTCAAAGCTGCTTTCGACCAGAATCCAACCGCGTGGGCTTATTTTGACGCATTTCCCCGCTCCGCAAAGCGCGGCATCCTCGAATGGCTCCTCAACGCAAAACGACCCGAAACCCGCGAAAAGCGCATCCGGGAGATCGTAGAGAAAGCCGAGCAGAATATCAGAGCACTGTTCGAGTCAGGGAACAGTTGACAGGGAACAAGGAACAGTTTACAGGGAACAGAACCACCGGTCCCTGAGGCTCTCGAAGGGCCGACCCGAATCTCAGCCCTTCGCCTCATTCCAATACACATCCATCTCCGCCAGCGTCATGTCTTTCAGCGACTTACCAGCCTCTTTGGCCCGCATCTCGATGTGCTCGAAGCGCCGTTTGAACTTCAGGTTGGTGCGCTCCAGCGACTCGTCGGCGCTGATGCCCGTAAAGCGGCAATAATTTACCACCGCAAACAACAGATCGCCGACCTCCTCTGCACGGTGTTCGGGACTTTCTGCCTCTTTCACCTCTTCCAGCTCCTCTTCGACCTTGGCCCACACCTCTTTGATATCGCTCCAGTCGAAACCCACCGCAGAGGCCTTCTCCTGGATCCGCTGCGCCTTGATGAGCGAAGGCAGACTCTCAGGCACACCATCCAACACCGAACTTTTGACCTTGCCTGCAGCCGCTTTTTCCTTCGCCTTGATCTCCTCCCAGTTTTCGCGCACCTGCGAAGCGTCATCGGCCTGCGTTTCGCCATAAATATGCGGATGCCTGCGGATCAGCTTGGCTATCAGGCCATTAATCACTTCTTCGAGGGTAAATTTCTGCTCTTCCTGTGCCAGCTGGGCATAAAACAGCACATGCAGCAGCAGGTCGCCCAGCTCCGCGCGGATTTCGGCATAGTCGCCTTTGAGCACCGCCTCTGAAAGCTCGTGGGCTTCTTCAATGGTCAGGGGGCGAATGCTTTCCTTCGTTTGAACGCGGTCCCAGGGACATTTTTCACGCAGTTCGGCCACAATATCGGCCAGTCGCCCGAAGGCAAGTTGAGAAGGGGTCATGGATCAGGATAGAGAAGGTACAGGAATAAAGCGGGTGTCCGTTTCGCCGCTTTCGGTATCATAGATCATAAACGAAGCCTCGGTCGCCACGGGTGTTCCCTGGTCAAATTTCACGCCCATCACCGGACCCGGATTGAGTAGCAGCGTAGCGCCGACCTGCGTAATTTCGCGGATATGGTTGTGCCCGAAGCAGATGACATCGAAGTGGCCCGAAGGCGCAATTTCTCTGGCGATATAATCGAAGTGATTGACACCGAAGCGTTTACCTCCGATCTCGACATCCGCCCATTCGCCGTGCAGTTTCACGCGCTCCCCATAGCCCGAAGCCGTGCGGGTGATCCGGAAAAGGTCCGCGTCATTGTTTCCGAAGACCACATGGATGTCTCCGGCAAAGCCCTCTGCCAGGCGCTTCATGATAAAGGGCGCGCAGAGGTCCCCGCAGCAGATCAGCACCCCACAGTCGCGGCATAGTTCAAGCGCCCGGTCGAGGTTCCAGATATGGTCGTGGATGTCGGAGAGAATGACGACTTTCATGGGGTGAAGATAGGGAAAAAGGGGGAGGTTTTGTGAAGGGTGTGTTTTCGAGGGGTGTGTTTTGCGAGGGGCTACACCCCTCGCTCGTGTATGTGACCCCTTCAGGGCCATGGCCTCCGGCCTGGAGTTTCTGAAGCCCTGAATGGGCGGAATCGCACAGCGAGGGGTGTAGCCCTTCGCGAATGTCGTGTTTTTTGAGGGGTGTGTTTTGCGAGGGGCTACACCCCTCGCTCGTGTATGTGACCCCTTCAGGGCCATGGCCTTCGGCCTGGAGTTTCTGAAGCCCTGAATGGGCGGAATCGCACAGCGAGGGGTGTAGCCCTTCGCTACGTTGAGCCTAAGCCAGTACTCCTCCCGTGGTATTCCCCTTATTTAGCCATTCGATGACTTTTTTCACGCCGTTTTCATCTATATCTACCTTTTTGCTGAAATAGTTCATATGGCTCACACTTGATGAGTCCATGGTGTAGAAGTTTTCTTCATGAATACTCCAACCATAGCCTCCTTTGGCACTATCTACAGGCGTGATGTAGTCATTTTCCCCTCCCATAATTGTATCTATTAGTCCTGTTGAGCTATCGCCATTATAATTAAATATTAAGCTGTGAAAACGTTTTGCATGATCCTCTTTTTGCATAAATGACGTCATAAAATCATTTCTACCTGAGTTTTCGTTGTTTTTAGGATCCATATCATGTAGACCTACGTAGAGTTTATAATATCTAGGGTCTCCGAAGCGTCCCATAATCGTTGTTACAGCCTTTGAAATGCTCTTAAAGACACCTCTTTCATGGGCCTTCTTTTTCTCTAGGTTGTTATTAGTATCATACTCTACTATTACATTAGCTGCTGTTTTACATATGATACCCTGCCGCATGACGTCAATATTTTCACGTATTACAGCAGGTGTTCCTTTGAAGCAAGGAGCAACAGTAACTACTTTGTTTATCTTGATTGTTAGATTAGGATGGATTTTAAGTGCTCCCTGCTCATCAGGGTTGAACCGTTTCAAAAGTTCACACAGTACAAGGCAGCCACGGCTTCTTGTAATTACATCTGCTTTTAACTCTATTGGCTCTTCCAACTCTTCAGCAAGTGCCTGAAGCTGACGAACAAGAGTATCTACATTAGTGGCCACACTGTCTATTATCGTAGGATGGTCATAGCCAATAATTCTATCAGCATAGGTCTCCTCAAAGAATTTATCTTTTAATAAACCCTTGAATGCAAGCTCTGTCGTACCTATAGTGCCGTGAAGCAGTAAGAGAACTCTCTTTTTGCTTTTGCCGAATGCTTTGAGATCATTTTTTGTTAATTTACTTCTAAAGCTATTTCCATTTCCA
>RDXT01000821.1 GCA_004292985.1 Bacteroidota bacterium | reverse complement strand
AATCGGCTGAGGATTAACCAGTTGCGACTCCCATATATCCACGGCATATTCAAAGGCAATCTGCTGATCGGCGGTAAATCCGGTATAGGTAACCTGGATGTCGGTCGGCTGACCTGCGCGGCTGGCGGCAGGCGCCTTGCGCGGGATGCTGGTACGGGCGGGCATATCACCTGCGCGGATTTCCACAGGCTTAGCCTGGTACAAAGACTGGGCATACATAGCGGTGGGGGAAATCGCACCCAGCAGCAGGCCCAAGAGGCTGCTTATGATCCTGAATCTGCTCTTTGTTGTTTTCATACACATTTAGCCACAATTTATCTGACGAATAAAGAGACAAGGGAAAACAAAGGTAAGATTCCCCCCAAAACCCCGAAAATGGAATACTTCAAAGGTAAGTAATCTCCCTATATTGACTATTTGTACATATCGGAGCTGCGAGAATACCCTACCCTCCCGTATAAAAAGCTGTACGACTGGTGTAAGGTTTTTCGGGTAAGTTGGCGTATTGCATCCTTTTTTGCAGTTTTGCACCGATGTTCCGACGTATAAAGGCATACCTTCCTTTTCTGATCCTCCTGGTGCTGGGTGGCTTCATTCTGAACGCTGCTTTTGGCCCTGTGCTCAACTATCCCAACCGATACGCTTTCGGAGGGAGCGACGATGGGCTGAAAAACTATTTTACCCCGGCCTGGTACATCAAATATGACAAAGGCCTCCATTTTACGGGGATGAACTATCCCTACGGGGATCACATCTTATACACTGACAATCAGCCGCTTATCTCGATGGTACTGCGCTGGGTGCACCACCACATTACGCCGGTGGCAGACAATACCCTGGCCATTTTCAACTACCTGATGATTGGCTCGATGATGGTATGTATGTGCCTGCTATATGCCATTGCCCGTAAATTGCGGATGCCTCCCTGGTATGCCGTGGCCGTGGCGCTGGTGATCACCTTTCTCAGTCCTCAGATACAGCGCTTTATGGGGCACTATGCCCTCGGATACACCTGGTTTGTGCCGCTGGTCTGGCTGCTGCTGCTGCGGGCGGGGCGCGAACCGCTGAAATGGCACCGCCTCATCTGGATTGTGCTGGCCATAACCCTCACAGGCTTTGTGCATGCCTACTACCTGCTGATGGGCGCTATGTTTGCCCTTGCCTATTGGGGAATCAAAGCGCTGAGCGCAATCCGGAAAAAAAACAACGCAGCGCTGATCCGGCTGGCCTATGGCGCCATCAGCGGCCTGACTCCGCTGGTCATTTTTCAGACGACAATGTTTCTCACCGACAGCGTAAAAGACAGACCCAACAATCCCTTTGGCTTTTTGCTGTACAAAGCCTCCTGGGAGAGTATCTTTTTCCCCAACCAGGGTCCTCTTTATGATGCCTGGCACCGCTTCCTGAAAACACCCGCCTCCGAGGCAGAAGGCTTCGCGTATATTGGTCTGGTTTCTACACTGGTCATTTTCTTTTTTCTGGTGCGTGCGATTCGTTTTGCCGTAAAAAAGAACTACAGCCACATGCTGCGTCCGGCCATGTTTGCCAACCTGAATGTTTCGCTTTGGGCCGCTGCACTGATGATGTTTTTCTCCATCGGCATCCCCTTCATCTGGCACATGGAGTTTTTGCTCGATTTCCTGACGCCTCTGCGGCAATTCCGCTCCCTGGGTCGCTTCGCATGGGTCTTTTATTATGTGGCCGGAATGTATAGCGCCGTGTATTTATACCTGATATACAGGCGCTTACGGCAAAGAGGCTTAAAAGAAATAGGCCTCGCCATGCTGGGGGTCGCGCTGGCTTTCTGGGGATGGGAGGCCGCTATCCAGACCGATATTCATGCGCGGGCGATTCTGAAAAACAAAAACTCCAATATTTATCTCAAAACGGATCCCGACTTTATGGACTGGCTGAAGGAAGCGGGCGTTTCGGCGCAGGACTTCCAGGCGGTGCTTCCGGTGCCAACCTTTAATATTGGCTCCGAAAAATACAACTCGCTGCACCTTACCCCACAAATCACAGGGCAAGCCTTCCGTTTTGCCTATATCAGCGGGCTTCCCATCGCCTGCGGCAGCATGTCGCGCACCTCTGTCTCCCAATCCGGCAAACTGGTGCAGCTCCTTTCGCTGGAATACATCCATAAAGAGGTGCTGGCAGACCTTCCGAATGACAAACCACTCCTGATTCTGCGGCAAAACAATACTGCACTCACGTTTCAGCAGCAAAAACTAATCGAACGAGCCAGCCTGCTCATCGAAAAACCTGAATTTTCGCTGTACCGCCTCGATCTTTCCCTGCTGAAAGGCACAGGGGACCGGGTCATCGCCGACTTTGAGCGGCAGCGTGACTCGCTGAGCGCCTACGAAACGCTCTACGCACGCCCCAAAGCCGACTGGCTCTACTACAGCGGATTTGATGCTGATCCGGCAAAACCCAGTCCCTTCGGGCAGGAAACGCAAAGCCAGCGCAAAGGCGAACTCATTTTGTTCGACGGGGTGATCCCACAGGTGGGAGCCTGGTATATTACCTTCTGGCAAAAAGCCGATGCCCGCTATCCGGGTTTCCCCTACCTGCGCATCCGCGAGTACACGCCCGATGGCAAGCTGATCGCCGACGAGTCCGCCTCGACCATGTGGAATACCGATGTCATGGAAACCTACTGGCTGCGGGGCGCCTATCCGTTTAAAACCCGCGCAGCCGGAAACCGCTTTGTGTTTACCCTCGCAGGCGAATTTATAGAAGCCGAATCTGTGCTGATTCAACCAGAAGGCTGCGCTGTGTACCAGACCCTCGGAAGCGGACCTTATCCGCTGATGTATAACAACTATTATATTGAATCCCTTGCGCCTTGACATTGTACTGCCCTGCTACAATCCGCAGCCGGGGTGGAGCGAAGAGATTATCCAGTCATGGAAAGAAATCGCCGCGCACTTGCAGGATGTATCTGTACGGATCATTCTGGTAAATGATGGTTCGTCCAAAGGCATCGAAGCTGAGGACATTCAGGCGCTGAGGGAGAATATTAGCGGATTTCAGTTTATCAACCGCAGCATCAACCAGGGCAAAGGCTATACCCTGCGCGAAGGAATTGCCAGATCGGACGCGCCGATGACGATTTTTACGGACGTGGATTTCCCCTATACCACCGATAGCCTGCTGGCGCTTTACCGCTTGCTGTCCGAAGGGGGCTGCGACATTGCTGTGGGCATCAAAGATGAGGCCTATTATCAAAAACTGCCTGCCATGCGGGTACGAATCTCCCGTTTTCTGCGGTTTTTATCGGGTATTTTTCTGAAAATGTCCATTACCGACACCCAGTGCGGCCTCAAAGGCTTTAATGAAAAGGGGAAAGCGGTGTTTATGCGCACCACCATCAAGCGCTACCTGGCCGATCTGGAGTTTATTTTCCTCGCAGATCACACTTCAGGCATCCGTATGCGCCCGCTGACCGTGCATTTGCGCGAACATGTGGTATTCAGCAAGGTAAACAGCAGCATTTTATTAACTGAAGGGCTTAATTTTTTCCAGGTATGGCTCAGGAGCTGGAGATCATAGACTTTCGCAGCGATACCGTAACGCGCCCCACAGCGGAGATGCGGGCGGCGATGATGTCGGCAGAAGTGGGAGACGACGTCTATGGCGAAGACCCCTCGGTGCTGGCCCTCGAAGCGCGGGGTGCAGACATGTTTGGCAAAGAGGCTGCTTTGTTTTGCCCCTCAGGCACGATGTGCAACCAGATTGCGATCCGCATTTCCACCCGCCCGCAGGATGAGGTGATCTGTGACAGCAAATCGCATATTTACCTGTATGAAGGGGGTGGCATCGCGGCGCAATCCCTCGCTTCGGTCGCCCTTGTCGAAGGCAACAGAGGGCGGCTCAGTGCCCGGCAAATCGAGGAGGCCATCCGGCCCGATGACCTGCATTATCCCCGAACCAGCCTGGTTTCGCTCGAAAACACCTCCAACAAAGGCGGAGGTTCCTGCTATGAGCTGTCCGAAATCCGAAATATCCGCCAGGTCTGCGACAGGCATGGCCTGCGCCTGCACCTCGACGGCGCACGCATTTTTAACGCACTGGTGGCCCGGCAGGAAAACGCCTCTGTGCATGGCGCGCTCTTCGACACGCTTTCCGTTTGCCTCTCCAAGGGCCTGGGCGCACCCGTAGGCTCGCTCCTGCTGGGAAGCGCAGCCGACATAAAATTCGCCAGAAGGGTCCGCAAAATGATGGGCGGCGGCATGCGCCAGGCAGGATTTCTGGCCGCTGCGGGCCTGTATGCCCTCGATCACCACATCACACGCCTCGCCGAAGATCACCGCAGAGCACAAACCCTGGCAGCGGTGCTGAAAAGCCGCTCATGGCTCAGCGAGCTATTGCCCGTGGAGACCAATCTCATCGTATTCCGGCCCGATCCTGCCTGGAAAAGCGATCAGCAACTGCTGGCCGCGCTCCGCGAGCAGGGCATTCTGGCCTCCGGCTTCGGTAGCGGATACGTGCGTATCGCCCTTCACCTCGACATCAGCGAAGGGATGATGGAGCGCACCTGCGAGGTTCTTTCACGGCTCTGAGGCTACTGCCGCATTCACTTCGAAAATCCCAGTGCGTCGAGCGCGAGAATTTCGGTGTCCGGCGCACCTGAAAACACCAGGTACAGATCGTGCAGGCCTTGTGTCGCCTTGAGCGAAGCCCTCGCCTCCAGCAATACGGGTTGCCCCGAACTTCTGCCTACACGCCATTCTGCCAGCAGCGGTCCATCAGGGCTGTCCATGCGCAGGCTTACTGAACCACCTTCAACCGCGCCGTAGTGCAATATCGCTGCACCTATGCCCGATATATCCACCTGCGGGAAACGCAGCACCGAGCCGTTTCTCAGCCCCCTCAGCAAGGCAACTTCCTGCGAAGGGCCAGCCGTCATCACCCAGGTGCCCGGAATAACGGGTACTTTTTCCGCTTCGATGCGCGGCGGACGCAGGATCACGCTTTTGCGGCGCATGAGGGAGGGCAGGCCATTGCCGCCGCGATCGGTGTAGGTTGCAGCAAAAATATAAGCTCCCGTAGCCGAAGCCTGGTTCGTACTTATGCTGCCCGATGTGGGAAGTCGTCCGTTGCTGCCTTCATCTGCCAGCGACAAGATATATTTCGCCATTTCTGCGGTTTCCTCCGGCGAATGCTGGGGGTGGCCTGCCATGATTTTTTCGCCCCAGACACCGTTGCCTCCCGTGATGATCTTGCGCGACAAATAGGCCACCGCTGTGGCATCGCCTTTGTATTTGCGGGCCACCTCCGTATAGCTGGGGCCTACTGAGTGGGTTTCGAGGGCATGACAGGACATGCAGTCGCTGCTTTGGATCAGGTTCCAGCCGCGCAGGTATTGCAGATTGGCACCCAGCCTTCCACCGCCCAGAGACAGATCGAGGTCATTGCCATCGGGAATGTATGCAAAATTGATCTGGGTTTTGGCGGGGTCTATGCCTCCGCTGCTCTGGTCCTCCGGATCGAGGATTTGCACTTCATACGGGCGGTTTTCTCCCGCAAAATAAAACTGGCTATTGCCCTGCAGGGCGATCCGGATATCCGGCGGGGCATTTCCCACGCGGATTTCCACCCGTGCCTGCGCGGTATCGCCGTAGGTATCGGTGACCACCAGCAGCGGATGATATATTCCGGGCTGTGTGAAGGTAAACTCGGCTTCGGTCGTGAGGGCGTGTGGCTGGGAGGTATCCTGAAAATACCATTCAAAACACAAAGAGTCATTGGGGTCGTATTCGCGGGAGCCTTGCGCCGAAAAATGCACAGTGAAAGGAGCGGCTCCCTCCTGGGCATCCACCTGAATTTCGGGGATCGGCGCCCGGTTTTTGGCGGCAAACTCGATTTTTATCAGGCGGGCATCCGGGTTTTTCATGAAATAATCCTGACCGTATTCCAGCACATAAAGCGATCCGTCGGGACCAAACTCCATTTCAATGGGCTTTACCAGCTTCAGACTGGGCATAAACGGCTCGATCCGGGCAGGAAGTCCCGCAGAATCGAAGGTAACCACCCGTATCCAGCTCCTTGCCCACTCGTAAATAAACCATTTGCCTTCGTAATAGGACGGAAATGCGGTTTTAGATACCTCATGTGCGGCCGTTCTGTGGTAAATAGGGCCTGACATCGCACTCCGCGAGCCATTGCCCAGCAGCGGGAAGCGGTCGGAGTTGCCATAAGGGTACCAGATCATCGCCGGGGTAGCCGGTGGCAGGTTGCGGGGGCCTACGTTGTTGGGCGACATGTTGACAGGCGAAGCCGGATTAAAGGTCTCGCCGAGCGAGTCGGTCGAAAAGTCGCGGTCGCGGTAGGCCTTGTTGTTGGCGACAAAATAGGGCCAGCCGAAGTTTCCGGGGCCACGCGCCTGGTTAAATTCATCATAGCTCTGCGGGCCATATTTACCGTCGGCACCCACATCCGGCCCCACATCGCCCCAATAGAGCCAGCCCGTTTTGCTGTCCACTTCGATGCGGAAGGGGTTGCGGCAACCCATCGTATAAATTTCGGGGCGGCCCTGAGAGCCATCTTTAGGAAATAAATTACCTTCAGGAATATCATAGCCACCGAAAGCATTTGGCTTGATTCTCAGCACTTTACCCCGGAGATCAGAAGCGTTGGAAGAAGACTTCTGAGCATCCCAGGGACTGCGGCCCTCGCGCTCGTCTATGGGCGTGTAGCCGTCGGACTCTTTGGAGCTGGTATTGTCTCCGGTGGACAAATACAGGCAGCCATCCGGACCAAATTTAACCGAACCGCCTGAGTGACAGCAGGTTTCGCGCTGCACGGGAACTTCCATTACCACTTTTTCCGAGCCTTTGATCAGTGAGTCGCCGATCATCGTAAATCGGGACAGGTACTGGCTTTTGATCTGGCAGGGAGGTGAATAATAAAGATATATGTAGTGGTTTTGGTTAAAATTGGGATCGGCGGCAAGCCCCAGCAGACCATCTTCATAATTGCCCTCTGTACATACATCAAACGTAGCCAGCAGGGTTACTTTTTTCGTTTTGGGGTGATACATTTTCATTTTTCCCCGCCGCTCGATATAGATAACCCTTTCATCGGGCAGCACAGCCAGCTCCATCGGCTCATTTACGTCGCCTTCATCGAGGACAAGGCGGGTAAAACGGTTGTCGCGGGGGGCAGGCAGGGCTGTAGCCAGGGCATAATCGTAGCTATTATTGTCTCCAATGGCATCGTGAATCAGCTTTCCAACGGCAGAAGGAAGGCCCGGCACAGCAGATGGATCTTCAAATGAGGGGTAAAACACCCTTCCACCATCAAATTTTTTGGCGACAAACAGCCCTTCATCGGCTACCATCGTATTTGCGGAAGCGAGGGTATCGTCCGGGTGCTGGTCGAGCGCCTCTTCGAGCCAGGGCCAAACCAGCCGGGTGTGGATGCTGGTATTCAGTGCAATCATTGCCCCTCCCGCCTGGATATAGCGCTGAAGGTCGCTCTGCTGCTGTATCGTAAAAGATTCACCCATCCAGCCATGCAAAATCACGGCACTGTAATCACGGATGGTGTCTTCGGAGAGCCAGCCCCGGTGATAGACACTGACCAGTTCCCATGCCGAATCCTGACAGGTTTTCTGAATCTGGGTTAATAAGGGATCTTCTTTGCCAAATTCCGCCCGGACCAGAAGGATTTTTTTCTCCGAACGGGTAACACGGGTCTCCGGTGTGCGGGAGCAAGCCCAGCCCAAAATCAACAGAGACAGTAGCAGCAGTCCTTTGTTCATAACATCACACATATCCAGCTCAAAATATAACACAATCCCCTGCCTCTGGTTGCGGGCAAATGATTGATGTCATCAAATATGTGATTATTAACGTATAATCTACACATATTTCTTAACTTGCAGTTATAACACGGATGTTTCCTTTGGGAACATTCTACCATCTGGTCTTTTCTATATGAATACAAGCGTAGAAGCCTCCATACACGCTCCGGTACAGGATATGTACCGCGAACACTTCTCTTCTGAGTGTATTCTTGTTTTTGCTCCCGGCAGAATCAACCTGATCGGCGAGCATACGGACTACAACGAAGGGTTTGTTTTACCTGCTGCGATTCATCAGGGTCTCTATTTTGCGGTTGGCAAAAGTGAAGAGGCCGATTGTCAGATCGTTTCCCGCGATAAGGGAGAGCAGGTGCGCTTCTCTCCGGGCCAGCCCCTTGCTGCCGGCACTCCTTCCTGGGCAAACTATTTTATCGGAGTCAGCACCCTGCTCCGGCGTCGCGGACACCCCATACCCGCATTTAACTGCGTATTCGGGGGAGACCTGCCTGCAGGCGCGGGCCTCTCATCTTCTGCGGCCCTCAGCGCGGGCTTCGGCCTGGCCCTGAACGAGCTACTGGGCCTTGGCATTTCGCGCCTCGAACTGGCAAAAATCGCCCAGGAAACCGAGCATGAATTTGCCGGAGTCAACTGCGGAATCATGGACCCCTTCGCGATCCTTCACGGGAAAGCCGGACATGCCATCCGCCTGGATTGCCGCTCCCTCGAATTTGAGTACATTCCCTTCCAGACAGAAGCCTACAAACTGCTGCTCTGCGATACCCGGATCAAGCATGAACTGGCCTCCACGGAATACAATTCCCGACGGAAAGAAGTAGAGGCCGGGATCAAACGCCTCCAGATTCATTCACCCAGCCTGCATAGCATGCGCGATGTGAATAAAGCCATGCTTCAGGAAGAGCGCGAAGGATTTCACCCCTCCATTTACAAGCGCTGCCTGTTTGTGCTCGAAGAAAACGATCGCGTGGATGCCACCTGCGCAGCTTTAAAAGCCGGAGACTTTGCACGCATGGGCGAATTGCTCTACCTCTCGCATGAAGGCCTTCAGTTCGACTATGAGGTGAGCTGCCGCGAGCTCGACTTTCTGGTCAGCCAGGCACGCAAAGACAGCCACATCGCAGGCGCACGCATGATGGGCGGCGGATTCGGGGGTGCAACAATCAACCTCGTAGCTACTGACGCTGTCGGGCTGGTGAGCGACAAGATGAAGGAAGCCTACAGCCAGGCCTTTGGATTTGAACCGGAAATTTTTGAGGTGCAGATCGGAGAAGGCGCGAGAGTCATTTGACAGGGAACAGTTGACAGGGTTCAGGGAACAGGGAACAGTTTTCAGGGAACAATATTTGCGCTTCGCTGGTGAGCGGTCTCCGACCGAATCATATCTGTTTTCCATTCACAATGAGCCCCAAGCCCTGTAAGGGCGCAATATGTCAGCAAGGGGTGCAGCCCCTTGTACAGGGTACAGGGTACAGTTGACAGCGAACAGGGTTCAAGACATTATAACAAAACAGTCTCTACACCGCTGCCGTCTTTGCGCCAGCTGATTTTCAGCCGCCGTGTAATGTCCTCATAACGGTGCTGAAGGCGCAGCACAAGCACCTGGCCGTCGCGGATCCAGTCGAGCTGGGCGATATAAAACTGAGCCATCTCCACATTTCCGGCCTTTACATACGCATTAGGGCCATCTCCCTGATAAATATAGAGAATATCCTGCCTGCCGGAGGGGGTAAAGCGGTGAATGCCGATGCTTTCCTCGATACAATTGCTGCAATCGCCCCAGCCATAGGGATGTACGGGGGTGTTTGATCGCAAAATGATTCCTGCTGCGCCATCGGGAAAGGTGAAAAAGGCATTTCGGAAGCCATCGGGGCTGGTTTCGATGTATTTTGCCCGCTCGACTGTGATGAGCTGATTGTAAATCATCAGGTATTGCCGCTCGCGCGACACGGCATTTACATAGTGCAGATCCACCGTCAGCACTTCGGCCTCTGTGCCTGCCACAGACTGTCGCTCATAGCCCACAACCTGGCGATACACCTTCAGTTCTGTGAGGCGGTGACTTGCCTGCTGGCGGCTGTTCACGAGCGCATCCACATCGAGGGCCACAGGCACCCAGCCGGTTTCGCTCCAGAAAAGCAGGGGCGAAAAGCCTGTTTTGTACAGCATTTCGTCCGAAATTCCCGAAAAATTGGTCTGAAGGGGCCGCGAAAGCTGAACCTGGTTAAATACCATCGGGTGGTAGGTGTGTATGCGGCTGCTCGAAAGCACCGGCTCTGCCTTACCTCCGGGGGCAGTTACATCCGCCACATCTACCATGATCCGGAGCTGGTTGAGCCTTGGGGCCTGCACATATCCCAGCGCCTGCGGAGAAAGCTGAATATTAAGCACATAGCCATCGCCATGCTCGCGGTTTTCGGCCACATATTTAATGCCGTCGGTTATTTTTCCCATTTTCACGCCAAGGGCCTGCTCCACGAGACCCTGTTCGCGGCGGTCCAGCAACACAGGCGGGCGGTTGTCCGGGAAAAAGGCATATTGCACCATGCCGAAGTGCAGTTCATCGCTGCGCAGGGTGCTGCCTGCAGGCAAATCCAGGCCCTCGCGGCGGATACGCTCCGCGTCGGGGTAGTCGGATTCGGGGCCGAAAAGCTTCGTATCCATGCGGGTGGCTGCCCCCGGCTGCACAGAAAAAATATAGGGCGCTTTGCCTGTCTGGGCCGGAGACATTACGTAATCCGGGTGCAGCGGATAGGAAAAGTTTTCCGGAAATGCCTCTTCGGGTAGTGCCAGGGTCACAATCACATGATCGCTCAGCGGCGCTGCACGGTTCAGGGTGATTTTCGGATCGCGGACATCTATATACAAAGACAGATAGGAGCCATCCGAATAAACTTGCAGCGAGGCTGAAGTGGATTTTCCCACTGCGCCTACACTTCGTGTGCCTCCAATGGGATACATCTCACGCAGGTCAAGCTCAGGCTGCTGCGCACAGAGCCACGCGCTCATCCCAAGGGCGCAGCACAAAGCCGAAAAACTTTTGACAGATGCACAAGGAGCACTCATGGTCGCACGCTTATCATTTAAGTTCACCGATATTTACGACAACTCCGGTGATTTTGGATGTACTCAATTTCTTACGCAGGGCATCTGCCTGGGTTTTATCTTCGTATGGCCCGATAATGATCCGGAAAACCGGCTTATTGTCTTTTAAGCTGCTGTGCACAAGGGTATTCTGGTAGCCCTTGCTGTGAATTTCGTTCATGGCTTCGAGCAGGCGGTACACCGTAAAATAAGCGCCTACCTGCACGCCATATCCTGCCGCTTCTTCCTTCACAGCGCTCATGCGAAACAGCGCAGGGGTGTATTTGGCTGCCTCTTCGAGGGTTTTGTCTGTTGCCGGAACGGGCAGCGTCTGACCGTCGGAGGGCCGGCCCTCTGTCTGGCCCGGTGACGGTGCATTTACCGGATTGCCATTCTGGTCGAGCAGCGGAAGACCGGATACGTCCACCTGCTTAAAACCACCCCCGTTTACTGGCGGCACAGAACCTGATGTGGGCAGAGAAGGCTCCCCCTGAAGGTCCTGCACAGTAGGGCTGTTGCGGTTAATCACTTCGATTCGCACCCGCGCCACACCTGCGCGCACGAGGTCTATCTGCTCGGCGGCGGCTTTGGAGAGGTCAATCACACGGCCTTTGGTGTAGGGACCGCGGTCGTTGATGCGCACATCCACGCTGCGGTTATTGGCGAGGTTCGTTACCCGGACCCAGGTGCCGAAAGCGAGGGTCTTGTGGGCGGCGGTGAACTTATATTTGTCGTAAATCTCTCCGCTGGCTGTTTTGCCTGTGCCGTGAAACTTGTCCGAGTAATAGGTCGCCTCTCCGGTCTCCTGGGCCGAAAGCATATTGACCCAAAAGAACGTACTCACTATCAGGGAGATACAGACCTGGAGAGAAGAACGGGTTTTGCTAATATTCATGACAATAGCTCATTTTGTATGCAAGGATAATAAAGTTTCTTCATCTTTCAATACAAAACGAAAGTTTGATGCGTTTCGCTTCGTATGTTCGTGATAATTTATGGAAGTAATTGTTTATACAGATGGTTCTGCCCTGGGCAATCCGGGTCCCGGTGGCTTTGGTGTCGTGCTGATGTATGGCCCGCACCGCAAGGAAATGTCGGGGGGATTTCGCCGCACGACCAACAACCGCATGGAGTTGCTGGCGGTCATCGTGGCGCTCGAAGCCCTGAAAAAAGACGGTCTCCCGGTAACCATTTACAGCGACTCGCAGTACGTGGTGAATTCTGTGCAGAAAGGCTGGGTATTCAGTTGGGAGAAAAAAGGATACAAAGACAAGAAAAACGGCGACCTCTGGCAGCGTTTCCTGCAGGTGTACCGTAAACATAAGGTAAGCTTCCGCTGGGTGCGGGGGCATGTGGGCGTACCTGAAAACGAACGCTGCGATCAACTGGCCACAAGTGCCGCGCGGGGTTCTCACCTGGAAACAGACGAAGCATATGAAAAAGGGCTTGCTGGTTAAGCTCCTGCTCCTGTCGGGCATACACCTGACATTCGCGCAGGCACAAAAAAACATGACGCTCGTCGGGCAGCTTCCCTACCCCGCTGCGGAACTGAGCAATATCTGGGGCTATGTGGACCCGCAGGGCCGCGAGTATGCCCTCGTGGGGCTGACTACGGGCGTTTCGGTGGTGGACCTGCAAAATCCGGCGCAACCTGTTGAAATTCAGCGTATTCCCGGAGCGGTCTCCGACTGGCGGGAGATCAAAACCTGGCAAAATTTTGCCTATGCCACCAACGAAACCGGAGGCGGACTGCTGATCATGGACCTCTCCGGTCTGCCCGATACGATTACCTACAAAGATACTGTGCTGGCGGGCATCAACACCGCGCACACCCTCTGGATTGACGATGGCTGGCTTTACCTCAACGGCCCGGACCAGTTTGAAGGCGGAACGGCTATTTTTAACCTGAATCCCCACCCTGACCGGCCTGTGCTGACCGGGACCTATGAGCAGGCATATGTACATGATATGTATAGCCGGGGCGATACGGCCTATCTCGCCGAAATTCTGGAGGGAACCTTCACTTTACTCGACATCAGCGACCGCAGCAACCCCGAAGTGATCGTTACGGTAGGGTACCCGAATGCATTTACCCATAATACCTGGCTTAATGATGCCGGAACGGTCTGTTTTACCACCGATGAACTCCCTGCGGCCTCCATTATCGCATGGGACATCAGCAATCCGGCCAATATCCGCCAGCTCGACAACATCCGGTCGGGCCTGAGCAAGGGAAAAGCCATTCCCCACAATGTACATGTACGCAATGACTACCTGATTTCGTCCTATTACCGCGATGGGGTGCACATTACCGACGCTTCGCGGCCCGGAAATATGGTCGAAGTAGGCTATTACGACACCAGTCCGCTGGAAAACGAAGGATTTAATGGCGTATGGGGAGTGTATCCCTTTCTCCCTTCGGGCCTGATCCTCGCTTCGGACATCGAAGGCGGCCTTTTTGTGCTGCAAGCTTCTCTGCGCCGCGCCAGTTGGTTAGAGGGCAGCATTACAGATGGTGAAACAGGTGAATTGCTGGGCGATGTGGAGCTGATCCTGGGTGACAGCCTTTCACAGGAAAAAAGCCGGACCGATGGCTCCTACGCGATGGGGATAGCAGACCCCGGCACCTATACCATTGCGCTGTATAAATATGGGTATGAGCGCGATACGCTGACTGTACAGCTCGACTCGGCCATCGTTACGCCCCTCGACATCGTGCTGACCCCTTCACCCCGCGTGGATGTACAGGTGCAGATCCGTGAAGCGCTGAGCCTTGCCGGAATCGGAGGAGCTACCCTGCTCGCCCGGAGCCTCGATGGCGCTACCGAACAGACCTTTAGTACCGATGCTTCCGGGAACCTGCTGCTGGAACGCTTTGTGGTCAATGACTATCAGTTTATTGCAGGCAAATGGGGCTACCTGAGTGCCGAGCAGTTTCTGCAACCCGACAGCAACAACAACCAGATTACCTTTTTGCTTCAAAAAGGCTATGCAGATGATTTTTCCCTCGATCTGGGCTGGAAAGTGCAGAGCGACCTGCTGCGGGGGGCCTGGGAAAAAGGCAAACCCATCAC